>CAMPIF010000317.1 GCA_946886245.1 Ectopseudomonas composti
CACCAGCGCCTACGCCCAGCACTGAGAGATCGAGCAAATGGGGCGGTGATGCGGGCGCGCCGATTTTTCGTCCGCAACATGAGCAAGGAGCACCACATGACTCACCACACAGCGGCCCACCGAAGCCAGGCCATGACCGACTGCATTAACGAATGCATGCAGTGCCACGCGATCTGCCTGGAAACGATCAACTACTGTCTGACCCAGGGCGGAAAGCATGCAGCGCCCGAGCACATCGGCCTCATGGCCAGTTGCGCCGACATTTGTTCGACCAGTGCGGACACAATGCTGCGCGGGTCCAGCATCCACACCGCCACGTGCGGAGCGTGCGCCGAGATCTGCCAGGCGTGCGCGGACTCTTGCGATGCCATGGGCGACGACGCGGAGATGAAGCGCTGCGCCGATGCCTGTCGCCGGTGCGGCGAAAGCTGCGAGGCGATGGCCGCCTAGCACCAGCGCCCCGCCGGTGGCTTCCGGCGGGGCCTTTTTTGGTCTATTTGGTGTGCGGCGCCATCTCGGCGATTTCCTTCTGCTGTTGCTCCTTCATTTCAGCTGCAAGCGCCCGGAGGTCCGCGTGGTCGCCATGCTTGAGATAGACGTCGATCATCGCGATCGCTTGGCGGTGATGCATTGTCATCATCATGGCGAAGTCGGTGTCCGGATCACCCGTCATCGGCATGGACATCGAGGAGCCCTGGGTCATGGCCTGGTGCATCTCCATCGATGCTGCACTGTGGGCCGGCGGGGTCGACCGCGTAGGTTGTTGCGCGCAAGCGGTCGATCCGAGCAATGAGCCGGCCATCAGCACGATGCAGGCGAGCGCGGTGGGTCTCTTCATGGTGGGTCTCCTGGGTAGGTACAGGAGTGTTTGCTCCCCGTCCCATGCAGATGGGATGAAGCTCTTCGTGAGCCTTGACTCTGGACCAAGGTCCAGACCGCAGACTGGGGTTCGCCCCCATTCCGGAGCCTTCGGATGCAGATCGGACAACTTGCCCAGCACGCCGACGTTCCTATCGACACCGTGCGGTATTACGAAAGACAGGGAATCCTGCCGCCACCCCAACGCCGGGCCTCGGGCTACCGCCAATACCATCCTGATGACGTGGCGCGCCTGCGATACGTTCGCCGTGCCAAGGCCTTGGGCTTCTCCTTGGCCGAAGTGCGTGAGTTGCTGGCGCTTTCCAGCCGTCCGGCCGAGGACATGGCTGGGCTCAAGGCGGCAGCCAGCGAGAAGCTGGCCGACGTCGCCCACAAGATCGCCGAGCTCGAGCGCGTGCGCGATGGACTGGAAGCCCTGATCACAGCCTGTCCTGGCCACGGCGAACTGGCACAGTGCCCGATCCTCGCTGCGCTGTCCGGAGACGAGGCATGAGCGCGCATGGCCATGATCATCACTCCTGCGGGCACTGCAGCACGGGTGATGCCGCCGCCGCAGGGCACGGTCATGTAACCGACCCGGTGTGCGGCATGCAGGTCGATCCCGCGACCACATCGCACCACGCACCTCATGACGGGCAGGACTACCACTTCTGCTCGGCGCGATGCCGGGGGCGCTTCATGGCCGACCCGGGCAAGTTCCTGTCGCCTCAATCCGAGCCAGCACTGGCGCCTGCCGGCACCATGTACACCTGCCCGATGCATCCGGAGATCCGCCAGGTCGGCCCGGGCACCTGCCCGATATGCGGCATGGCGCTCGAGCCGGAGATGCCGAGCCTGGAGGACGAAGAGAACCCGGAGTTACGCGACTTCTCGCGTCGCTTCTGGTGGACCCTGCCGCTGACGCTCGCTGTGCTGGCACTGGCCATGTTCGGCCAGTGGCTGCCGGGGCTGTCCATGACCGTGCGGACCTGGCTCGAACTGGCCCTGAGCGCCCCGGTGGTGCTGTGGGCCGGCTGGCCCTTTTTCGAACGATGCATTGCGTCGATTCGGAACCGCAGCCCGAACATGTTCACGCTCATCGGGATCGGCGTGGCGGCGGCGTTCGGCTACAGCGTCGTCGCCACCGTGGCACCGGAGCTGTTCCCGGCCTCGTTCCGCGAGCACGGCCGGGTCGGCGTGTACTTCGAGGCGGCCGCGGTCATCGTGTCGCTGACCTTGCTGGGCCAACTGCTGGAGCTGCGCGCACGATCGAAGACCGGGGCCGCGATCAAAGGCCTCCTGGGGCTGGCACCCAAGACGGCGCGACGCTTCAACGAGGACGGCACCGAGGAAGACATCCCGCTGGAGCACGTGCACGTGGGCGATCGCCTGCGCGTGCGTCCCGGGGAGAAGGTGCCCGTGGACGGGGTCGTGCTGGAGGGCCGATCCAGTGTGGACGAGTCGATGCTGACCGGTGAACCGATCCCGGTCGAAAAGGCGCCGGACGCACAGGTGATTGCTGCCACCCTAAACGGCACGGGCAGCCTGGTCATGCGAGCCGAACGCGTCGGTTCGGAGACAGTCCTGGCACAGATCGTGCAACTGGTCGCGCAGGCGCAACGCTCGCGTGCCCCCATGCAGCGGCTCGCCGACAAGGTCGCGTTCTGGTTCGTGCTGGCGGTGCTGGCGATTGCGATCGTGACGTTGATTGTCTGGGGGCTGTTCGGTCCGGAGCCGTCCTGGACCTTCGCGGTGCTCAACGCGGTGTCGGTGCTGATCATCGCCTGTCCCTGTGCGTTGGGTCTGGCCACGCCGATGTCGATCATGGTTGCGACCGGTCGGGCTGCGCAGCACGGTGTGCTGTTCCGTGACGCTGAGGCGATCGAGCGGTTGCGCACGATCGACACGCTGATCGTGGACAAGACCGGTACCCTGACCGAGGGTCGGCCGGCCTTTCGCGAAACGATCGCGCTCAACGGCTTTGACGAGGCCCGTGTCCTGCAGCTGGCCGCAAGCCTCGACCAGGGCAGTGAGCATCCCCTGGCAGCCGCGATCGTCGCCGGCGCGCAAGACGGCGGCTTGGCGCTGGACAAGGCCGAGGCGTTCGATTCGGTCACCGGCCTGGGCGTTCGCGGCAGGGTCAACGGGCACTCGCTGGCCCTGGGCAACAGCGCGCTGATGCGCGAGTTGGGGATCGATCTGCAGGCGCAGCACGACACCGCCGAGACGTTGCGCAAGCAGGGCGCCACTGCAATGTTCCTCGCCATCGATGGCCGCTTGGCCGGCATTGTCGCGGTCGCCGATCCGATCAAGGAAAGCGCTGCAGGAACCATCGCCGCCCTGCAGGCCGCCGGGCTGCGCATCGTGATGGCCACTGGCGACGGTGAAACCACCGCACGCGCCGTGGCCGCAGAGCTCGGGCTGAAGGAGGTCCATGGTGAGGTGCGCCCGCAAGACAAGGCCGAGCTGGTGCAGAAACTGCAGGCGGAAGGTCGCCGCGTGGCGATGGCCGGCGACGGCATCAACGATGCCCCGGCGTTGGCAGCAGCCGATGTGGGCATCGCGATGGGCACCGGCACCGATGTGGCCATGTCCAGCGCCCAGGTCACCCTGGTCAAGGGCGACTTGCGCGGCATCCTGCGGGCGCGCGAGCTGTCCGCGGCCACGGTCGGCAACATGAAGCAGAACCTGGGCTTCGCGTTCGCCTACAACGCGATCGGGGTGCCGATTGCTGCGGGCGTGCTGTATCCGGTCTTCGGCCTGTTGCTTAGCCCAATGATTGCCGCGCTGGCCATGAGCTTGAGCTCGGTGTCCGTGGTGGCCAATGCCTTGCGCCTGTCAAGGAAATCACTTCTGAAGGGTCGTAGTTGGACCCGGAACCCTGGAGGTACGCCATCATGAAAGAACATCAGCAAAGCATGACCAGTTCGCACGGCAGCAAGAAGCCGGACAACGCCCACGCCGCACAACAGGGTCACTATGGTCGCCTGATGGTCGAGCTCGCCATCGACTTTGTGATCATGTACCTCGTGATGTTCACGATGATCCGTTCGCTCGACCACTTCTACAACAACATCAACAATGTCTGGATGACGCTGATGATGGTGACGCCCATGGCGCTGGTCATGCTGGCAGCCATGCGGAGCATGTTTCCTTCGCGCAAGCTGAATCTCCTCGTCGTCGCCGGCGCGCTCGTCGTGTTCGCTGTGAGCTTCTACGGCATGCGGACGCAAGCGGCGGTGGGGGACGAACAGTTCCTCAGGTCCATGATCCCCCATCACTCCGGCGCGATCCTGATGTGCCAGGAAGCCTCGATCACCAATCCCGAAATCGACGCGCTATGCAGCGAAATCGTCGCATCTCAGCGGCGGGAAATCGAACAGATGGAGGCGCTTCTGGAGCAGTACTGACCGCGCCCTGTCACCTGGTGCAACACGACCTGCTTTGCTGGATCGGCGGGCAGGGCACGGAGCCATAGGAGCAGAACACGCAACAGTCGCCCGACCTTGGCTGCAGGACAACATGACACGCCGGACATTCGAAGAAGAACTGGCAAGCGTCCGTCGGCATGGTCTCCACCGATGCCTGTCCGCAGGACGGACAGGCCAGCGTGCTCTGGAGCTGCACTTCAGTCATCGCCGGGGATTGCCCTGGCGGGAAAGCCCGCCTCCGTGACAGCCCTGGCAATTGCGGCTGCACTGGTTCGTTCGGCATCGAAACCGATCGTGACGGTCGCTGCGCCGGTATCGATCTCACGCTCCCGTATGCCTGGAAGCTTGTCTAATGCTTTCCCGATTGTGATGCTGCAAGCGGGGCAGGTCATGTTTTCGACGTGCAGTACCACTTCTTTCGGCGTAGCACCCGATGCCGTGCCCATGCACGCAACGAGAAGCAAGCCGGAAACCATCCTGCGCATGTTCGGAACTCCTATAGAAGCCAGCCAATGTAGTAAGGGAAGAGCAACAGCAGGCCGACCAGCATCGTGGCAAACCAGAACCAGCGGCGGCGTCGACGCAACTGGCGGAAATCAACGCAGCCGATGTCGACGCGACAACGCACCGCCGGGCCGTAGAGCACCCAGAATGCCCAGACCATGCAAAGCAGGGCGAAGCCGCTGAACCACGGGCGCCAGGCATCCAGCGCCGTGAGGCTGGCGATCCCGGCACCACTAATGCCCGCCAGTACCAGCAGCAAGGGAACCAGGCAGCACACCGAAGCCAAGATTGCGGCCAGCCCCGCGCCGAGCATGGCGGTGAGGGAGGATCGGCCTGGCGGAACAGTCATTCACGAATGTTATCCCAAGGGCTGCGGGGTCTCGGTTGGCGCCGGAACGGCGTACCATCCCGGCATGCCCCGCACCGCCCGCCATCGCTTGCGCATCGGCCTCACGGTGATCCTTTGCCTGCTGTTCCAGCAGGTGGCGATCGCGGCGTATGCGTGCCCGGTCAGCTTGCCGGCGGAGCCTCCGGCCGTGGCGGAAGAATGCGCGGACATGGGGATGGATGCGGCGACCGAAGTGCCGGCGCTGTGCGCCGAACACTGCTCTCCCGATCATGCGGTGACGCCCGAGACCGGATTGGCGCATGTCCCGCCCCTCGCCCTGCCGCCGACCCGTTTCGAGCCACGGTTGATGCCGCCACCAGCGCACCTAGCGCTGGCCCAGCCAATACTTCTGGACCTCCACGGTCCACCCCCCCGGCTGCGCTACTGCAGCCTGCTGATCTAGACCTCCGGCGTCGTTGAGTCCGTGCGGTGCTTTCGCGCCGCGCGTTTCCGGCG
>CAMPIF010000318.1 GCA_946886245.1 Ectopseudomonas composti
TAGGTGGCTACGTAGACCTCCTTGCCCAAGTCTTCGAGGATGCCGAACAGGGTGGCGGCTTCCTGCTCGTTGGAATCTGCCCCTGCGCCGGAGAAGTCCCACTCGACGAATTCGAAATCCGGCGTGGCGCCGAAGAAGCGCCACGACACCACGCCGCTGGAGTCGATGAAGTGCTCGACGAAGTTGTTCGGCTCGGTCAGTGCCAGGCTGTCGAAGGTCGGCTGCGGCAGGTCGTTGAGGCCCTCGAAGCTGCGGCCCTGGAGCAGCTCGGTGAGGCTGCGCTCCAGCGCCACTTCCAGGCTCGGGTGGGCGCCGAAGGAGGCGAACACGCCGCCGGTACGCGGGTTCATCAGGGTCACGCACATCACCGGGAATTCGCCGCCGAGCGAGGCGTCTTTCACCAGCACCGGGAAGCCTTGTTCCTCCAGGCCCTGGATGCCGGCGACGATGCCCGGATACTTGGCCAGCACGTCTGGCGGCACGTCTGGCAGGCACAGCTCGCCTTCGAGGATTTCGCGTTTGACCGCGCGCTCGAAGATCTCCGACAGGCACTGCACCTGGGCCTCGGCCAGGGTGTTGCCGGCGCTCATGCCGTTGGACAGGTAGAGGTTTTCGATCAGGTTGGACGGAAAGTACACCGTCTCGCCATCGCTCTGGCGCACGAACGGCAGCGAGCAGATGCCGCGCACAGTGTTGCCTGAATTGGTGTCGTACAGGTGCGAGCCGCGCAGTTCACCGTCCGGGTTGTAGATGGCCAGGCAGTGCTCGTCGAGAATTTCCTCGGGCAGCGCATCCTTCGGCCCGGGCTTGAACCAGCGTTCGTTGGGGTAGTGGACGAACTCGGCAGTCGCGATGTCCTCGCCCCAGAACTGGTCGTTGTAGAAGAAGTTGCAGTTCAGCCGCTCGATGAACTCGCCGAGGGCCGAGGCCAGGGCGCTTTCCTTGGTCGATCCCTTGCCGTTGGTGAAGCACAGGTTCGACTGCGCGTCGCGAATGTGCAGCGACCAGACGTTGGGCACGATATTGCGCCAGGAGGCGATCTCGATCTTCATCCCCAGGTCCGCGAGGATGCCCGACATGTTGGCGATGGTCTGCTCCAGCGGCAGGTCCTTGCCCGCAATGTAGGTGGTGGTATCCGACACCGGCATCAGCAGCGCCTGGGCGTCGGCGTCGAGGCTTTCCACTTCCTCGATGATGAACTCGGGGCCCTGCTGCACCACCTTCTTCACCGTGCAGCGGTCGATGGAACGCAGGATGCCCTGACGGTCCTTCTCGGAGATATCGGCCGGCAGCTCGACCTGGATCTTGAAGATCTGCGCGTAGCGGTTCTCCGGGTCGACGATATTGTTCTGCGACAGGCGAATGTGCTCGGTGGGAATGTCCCGCGTCTGGCAGTACAGCTTGACGAAGTAGGCCGCGCACAGCGCCGAGGAGGCCAGGAAATAGTCGAACGGCCCCGGCGCCGAGCCGTCGCCCTTGTAGCGGATCGGCTGATCGGCGATCACCGTGAAGTCGTCGAACTTGGCTTCGAGGCGCAGGTTGTCGAGAAAGTTGACCTTGATTTCCATGGGGCAGTACCAGCGAGCGAAACAAAATGGCCGCCATTATCCGGGTTTTCGGCGGCCTGTCTTGCTTGGCGGCTGGCGATCGAGGCGCGCCGGACCGGCGGCGAGCGCAATGCCGGCCCGAGCGATGGCTCAGCTGTCGAGTTCGGCGGGGTTGCTGGTACCGATGGAGGTGTAGCTCGGCCATTGCCGCAGCAGGGTTTCGACGAACTGTTCGGCCGCCGGCGACAGCGAAGAGCCGCGGCGGCGGACCAGGCCCAGGGTGCGGCTGATCACCGGGTCGACCAGCGGACGGCTGACCAGAATCGGATGGTCCTCGGCCGGCATCGCCAGGCTGGGCAGGGCGGCGATGCCCAGGCCGGCCTCGACCATGCCCAGCGATGTCGAAAGATGCTGCACCTCGTAGAACCAGCTCGGGCGCCAGTCGAGGTGGGCCAGGCCGTGATCGAGCAGCACGCGGTTGCCACTGAGGCGTCCGACGCCGATCAGGCGGTAATCGCTCAGCTCGCGCCAGGCCACTTCCGGCTGCTTGGCCAGGGGATGATCGCGCCGGCAGGCGAGCACGAAAGGCTCGTTGACCAGCGGGGTGAAGTCGATTTCCGCGCTTTGTCCGCTCTGCATGTTGATGCCGAAATCCGCTTCGCCACGTATCACCGCTTCCAGCCCTTCATGGGCGCTGAGGTCGAGGATACGGATGCGGATCTTCGGGTACTGCAGGTTGAAGGCGCGGATCACCGTCGGCAGGAAGTAGAAGGCTGCCGTCGGGATGCAGGCGAGGGTGACCTGGCCGGACTGGCGCTCGGCCAGCTCGCGGATACCGAGGATCGAACGCTCGAAGTCGTCCAGCAGACGCTGCGCCTTGGGCAGAAAATCCCGCCCCACGGCGGTCAGGCTGACGCGGCGCGTGGTGCGGTCCAGCAACTGGGTGCCGAGGCTTTCCTCCAGCTTCTGCATGCGACGGGTCAGTGCCGGCTGGGACAGGTGGATGGCGTTGGCGGCCTCGTGAAAGTTGCCGAACTCGGCGATTTTCACGAAAGCGCGGATGTCTTGCAGTTCGTAATTCATGCGCTTGGGTTATCAGTCTGGCGTATTTTTGTTTGAAGGTTAGCAATGAACCCTAGTCTTTCGGCTCAGCACTGGCAAGCGGGGAAACACGCACATGCATTAATGCGTTTAATGGAATAAATATCGAAATATATGCATTTTACAGAATAAATATCCGTTCCTCATAATCGACGCAAAGCAACAATCACTAGTTTTATTGCGTTGGAGGCATCATGCGGACGGTACCTTGTGTACTCATGCGAGGCGGTACTTCGAAGGGGCCGGTCTTTCTGGCCAATCACCTGCCCACGGACCCGCAGCAGCGCGACGAGGTATTGCTCAGCCTGATGGGCTCTGGCCACGAGCTGGAAATCGACGGTATCGGTGGTGGCAGCCCGCAGACCAGCAAGGTGGCGATCGTCAGCCGCTCGCCGCACCCGGATGCCGATGTCGACTACCTGTTCGTGCAGGTCATGGTCACCCAGCGCCGCGTCGACACTGCGCCCAACTGCGGCAACATGCTTTGTGCCATCGGTCCTTTCGCCATCGAGCACGGCCTGGTCAATGCCGGCTCGCCGATGACCCGGGTGCGCATCCGCAATCTCAACACCAACACCTTCGTCGATTCCGACGTGATGACCCCGGGCGGCCGCGTGCGTTATGACGGCGACACCGCCATCGACGGCGTGCCCGGCACCGCCGCGCCGATCAAGCTGACTTTCCTCAATGCCGCTGGTGGCAAGACCGGCCGTCTGCTGCCCACCGGCCGCGTGCGTGACGCGTTCGATGGTATCGAGGTGACCTGCATCGACATGGCCATGCCGATGGTGCTGATGCATGCCGAGGCACTGGGCAAGACCGGCTATGAGTCGCCTGCCGAACTGGATGCCGACGCTGCGTTTCTCCAGCGCCTGGAGCGCATTCGCCTGCAGGCCGGCCTGGCCATGGGCCTCGGCGACGTATCGCAGATGGTCATCCCCAAGCCGGTGCTGCTGGCACCTGCACGCCACGGCGGCACGCTGAGCGTGCGCTATTTCATGCCGCACAACTGCCACCGCTCGGTCGCCGCCACCGGGGCCATCGGCCTGGCCACGGCTTGTGCACTGCCCGACAGCGTCGCTCAGGACATCGCGCCCATCGAAGGCGAGGCGCTGGTACGCCTGGAACACCCGGGCGGGCAGATCGAGGTTTCCCTGCAGCCTGCCGCCGACGGCAACCCCGAGCACCTGCGCGCCTCGCTGGTACGCACGGCCCGTCGCCTGTTCTCGGGTGAGGTGTACATCCCCAGCCTGCGGCGCACCGGCACCTGATTTCGCTTCACTACAACCACACCCGTAGGGGCCAACCACAATGACAAGAAAAAAATCCCTCAGTTGCTCCGTCGTCGGCATGACGGTCATGGCGCTGCCTGCAGTCAGTGCCAACGCCGCCGGTTTCATCGAGGACAGCAAGGCCAGCCTGGAGCTGCGCAACTTCTACCTCAACCGCGACTTTCGCGAGAATGCCGGGCAGAACAAACGTGAAGAATGGGCGCAGGGCTTCATCCTCAACCTGGAGTCCGGATACACCCAGGGCACCGTGGGTTTCGGTATCGATGCCATCGGCATGCTGGGGGTCAAGCTCGACTCCTCGCCTGATCGCAGCGGCACCGACCTGCTGCCGCGTGACAGCCGTAATCGCGCCGAGGACGACTACAGCAAGCTCGGCGTGACCGGCAAGGTGCGTTTCGCCGAAAGCCAGCTGCGCGTGGGCACCTTGCTGCCGAAGATGCCCTACCTGCAGTACAGCAACTCGCGTCTGCTGCCGCAGGTGTTCGAGGGCTGGCAGGTGCAGAGCAAGGATCTCGAGCGCGCCACCTTCACCCTGGGCGAGATCGACCGCGTGGTGCAGCGCAATGTCTCCGGCTCCGACAAGCTGGCGCTGAACAACAAGAATGGCCGCTTCGGTCGCAGCCCCGAGAGCGACGAGCTGCGCTTCGCCGGGGTCGATTACGCGATCAACCCGCAGTTGCTCGCCAGCTATCACTACGCCGAACTGAGCGATGTCTATCGCCAGCATTTTCTCGGCGTGCAGCACAACCTGGCGCTGGGGCCGGGCAAGCTGAAAAGCGACCTGCGCTATTTCAGCAACAGCGAAGCCGGGCAGGAGCGGGTTGGCAAGATCGACAACCAGGCCGTCAACGCGATGTTCACCTACAGCGTCGCGGGGCATGCCCTGGGGCTCGGCTACCAGAAAATGCTCGGCGACGATGCCTTTACCTATGTCAACGGTGCCACGCCTTACCTGACCAACTTCCTGCAGATCAACGATTTCGCCGGCCCGGACCAGCGTTCCTGGCAGCTGCGCTATGACTTCGACTTCGCCCGCGTCGGCGCGCCGGGACTGACCTTCATGACCCGCTATGTACGCGGTGGCCAGGTCGACCTGGCGGTAGGCGAAGGGCGCGAGTGGGAGCGTAATACCGATATCGCCTACGCCTTCGGCGATGGCCCGCTGAAGAATCTCAAAGTGACTTGGAGAAACGCGACGTACCGTTCGAGCTTCGTTCGTGACCTGGACGAGAATCGTCTGATCCTGAGCTATATCGTGCCGCTCTGGTAACGCATCGGCCTACATACAAGACCAATAAGAGGAACCCATCATGATCACCTGCACTATTCGCCGCATTCTGCCGCTGTCTTTCGCCGTATTGCTTGCCAGTGGCTCGGCACTGGCTGGTGAACCTTCCCGTCCGGAGTGCATCGCCCCGAGCAAGCCAGGCGGCGGTTTCGACCTGACCTGCAAGCTGGCCCAGGCCGGTTTCAAGGATGAAGGCCTGCTCAAGGCGCCGATGCGCGTGACCTACATGCCTGGCGGCATCGGCGCCGTGGCCTACAACGCCATCGCCGCCAACCGCCGGGCAGAATCCGGCACCCTGGTGGCCTTCTCCGGCGCTTCGCTGCTGAACCTGGCCTTGGGCAAGTACGGTCGTTTCGACGAGACCGCAGTGAAGTGGCTGGCCACCGTCGGCAACGATTACGGCAC
>CAMPIF010000319.1 GCA_946886245.1 Ectopseudomonas composti
GCGCAGGGTGCTTTTCAGCAGATAAGCCTGCGCGCCCGCCTGGATCGCATGCAGCGCACGCACGTCACCGCGATAGGTGGTGAGGATGGCAATGCGTGCATCCGGGCATTCGCCGCGAATCGCCAGGATGCTGTCGATGCCGTTCATGCGCGGCATCTGCAGGTCCATCAGGGTGACGTCGGGCCGTAGCTGGCGAAAGCATTCCAGTGCCTCACGACCATCGCTGGCTTCGCCGACCAGATCGATATCCGCCTGCCCGGCCAGCACGGCAGCGATGCCCTCGCGCAGCAGAGGGTGGTCGTCGGCGACCAGCACGCGGATGGGGGTGGCAGCGGTCATGACTGCGAGCTCCTGTTCAATCGTTTCCAGTTTAGCCAGCGCCGCGCGCGAGGGGGCGACGGGCGATAGGCCAATGGTCCGGCCAGGGTCACTCGTACCTGGCAGCCGTGGCCTGGGGTACTGTCGATGTTCAGGGTGCCGCCAATCTTGGCGGCGCGTTCGTACATGCCTGTAAGGCCCCAGTGATCGACCGGCTCCGCGCCCTGCAGGTACTCGGCCAGCAGGCCGCGGCCATCGTCGCTCACGCACAATGACAACTGTCGGGGTTGGTAATCCAGCTGCACGCACACGTGGCGCGCCCTGGCATGACGGAAGGCATTGCTGACCGCCTCGCGTGCGAGTTGGCTGAGTTCGTCATGCACCACCGGGTGGAGGGCGCAGGGCGTGCCTGCGATCTCGACCCGATACTCGGTGTCGGCATGTTCGTGCAATTGATCGAGCTCTTGCAGCGTCTGCGGCAAGTCGTTCGACGCCTCCTCGGCGTGGCGCAGGTTGCGCACCCGATCACGACCTTCGGCGATGACCTGATCGGCACGATCCAGGGCATTCTCAAGCTTGCCTCGCACCGCTTGATCGGCTGGCAGACTGTCTGCCGCAGCCTGCACGTGGAGCATCAGCCCCTGCACGCCCTGCAGCAAGGTGTCGTGCAGTTCGCGGGCGATGCGCTCGCGTTCGTCGTGGCGTTCTTCCAGGCGTGTGCGCAGGCGTTCGGCCGCGCGCTGCATGTTATTGCGATAGAGCAGGTGCAGGGTCAGCAGCACGACCAGTGCCATGGCCAGGATGAACAGCGGATGGTGGTAGAACACCTGCCCGATGCTGAACCTGAGTTCGGCATCCTGCTCGCTGGCCACGCCATTTTGATTGAGCGCTCGTACGCGAAAGCGATAGTCGCCGGCCGGCAGGCCGGTATAGGTCGCCTCGCGCTGACGTCCGGCGGAATGCCATTCGCTGTCGAAGCCATCGAGACGGTAGAGAAAATGCAGCCCCTCGGGCGCAGACAGGCTCAGGGCACCGTAGTGAATGACCAGGCGTTTGCTGTCTGCGGGCAGGATTGGCGGCGTTTGCAAGGAGATGGTCGCACCGTCAGCCAGTAACGATTCGATACGCACCCTGGGCGGCTTGTTGCTATGCATCGCCCTGTCCGGGCTCAAACCGGCCACGCCGTTGCGGGTGACGAACCACAGGCGACCATCGCTGCTGCGCACGGCCGTTGGCAGCGCGAGCACCTGGTGCGGGTCGTTGGCGAGCCCGCCTTGCAGATCGTAGGTACGGTAACGGATATGGTACTTGGGATCGTTCAGGGCCTTTTCGATTTCTGCGGCCGGTAACTGGAAGACGCCACCTTTGCCTTGCAGCCAGAGGTCTTCGCCTTGAGGGCCGGTAACCGGGATGATCGCGTAGAGATTGTCGAACAGGCCACTCTCGCTCAGCGGCAGATGCTGGAAACGCTTGCCATCGAAGCGCGCCAGGCCGTGTTGGCCACCGAACCAGCTGTGGCCCTGCAAATGAGCCATCGCCGTCACGTGGCCAATATCCAGCCCGTCGGCGCTGCCCCAGTGGCGTTCGCCCTGATCGTCATGGCTGACGATCAGGTTGTTGCGATAGCCGAACCAGCGCCTGCCATCAGGGGCGAGGGCGGAGCTCACCGGCATCAGTTGCGCCGGGTCCTTGCTGGGGGCGGGAAGCCGTCGCCAGTTGCCATCGCGCAGCACGTAGAGACCCTGACGGTTGAGCGAGAGCCAGAGCGCGCCTTTAGCGTCGATCAACAGGGTGCGCACCGAGGAATCCAGATCACGCTCGATCGGCAGGGCGGAGACTTTTTCCAGCTGCTTGCCCGTGCTGCGCCAGATACCCTCGGAGCCGGCCAGCCAGACGGAACCGCCAGGGTCCTTGCTGATCGCGCTGATCGGTGTACGCAGCGGCAGCTCATGCAAACCCTGTTCATCCAGGCGCATGAGCGGCAGGTTGCTGCTGGCGGCCCAGAGATTGCCGGCGTCATCGGCGGCAATCGCCAGGTTGTTCGCCTCGGGCGGAAAGCCGGCAGGGCGCAGAGGGCGTTCGCGCAGCCGATCCAGCCCGTTCTGTGTGCCGACCCACAGGCTGTCTTCGCTGTCTTCGAGCAGCGGCCAGGCGAAGTCGGAACTCAGACCATCACGTGAAGAAAGCCGCTCGATATCATCGAAGCGGCCACGGCCATGTTCGTTGGGTTTGGCCACGTGCAGCAGGCCGCCGCCGGCGGTGCTCAGCCAGAGGCAGCCGTGCTGGTCGAACAACATGGCGTTGGCTGCCTCGCCGAGTGCGATGCGGGTCGCCTGCAGGTGCGGCTGATCGATCCTTACTCGCAGCAGACTCTCGCGGTCGCGCTCGATCAGCCACAGTGCACCGTCAGCGGCTTGCGCCATCTGACGCGTACGTTGGCTGCGAACGCCGGTGTCGTGCAGTTTCTGGGCCCCGGGTGGCAGGACATAAAGGCGCTGTTCATCGGCCACCCAGAGACGGTCACTGCTGTCGACGAAGACGCTGTAGGCATTCTCGCCGATAAAACCTTCTGCGATACCCAGTTGCTGCCAGCGCTTGCCGTCGAAACGCATCAGGCCGTCGTTGGCTGCAGCCCAGACGCTGCCGTCTGCTGTCTGGGCCAGGGCGTAGATGACCCCTCGGGCCAGATCGAAGCTGCCGGGACGTTCCTCCGCCGATGCGATCAGGTGAACGCCGCCGTTGCGCAAGCCGACCCAAAGCCCGGCGTCGCTGGCCAACAGGCTGGATACGATACCCAGTTCATGGCCACCAGGCGTGCGATATCGGGTGAACTCGAAACCGTCGAAACGATACAGGGAGTCGTGAGTGCCCAGCCACAGGTAACCGTCCCGGGCTTCGGCCAATGCGCCGATCTGGCTGGGGCTGTTGTCGTTGAGCGTCCAGCGCCGATGCTCCAGCTGCTGCTGCAGAGCGCTTCTGTCGGCCAGCGCGGCAACGCTGAAAAACACCAGGCAGAGCAGGCCTGCCATGACGCCGAGGCGAGCTTGTGGGGTATGTGCTTTAAAAACGTCCAACTTGGTTCTGAACCCATTCGATGCTGTAGTCGGCAATTCTCTCCCAACCGGGTTCGGCGATCAGCCAGTGGCTGTAGCCGGGGAACTGCTTGAAGCTGGTGATGGCTGACGAGTCTCGGTGGCGACGATAGAGGGCGGCCACTACGCTGGCGCGAACGATGTGGGAATTGCCTGCTGCCAGCAACAGCAGAGGCGCACGTTCGCCGTTGGCGAAGTCGACGGTGCTACCGATGCCCAGCGCAGCCTCGACGAACACCCGGCTGGGCGCCGGAACGATGTGGCGCACATAGGCGGCGTTTTGCTCTGCAGGTGTCAGCGTCTGCGCCATATTGCGCGCGAAATACTGCGGTGTCATGTACAGCAGGTCACGCCAACCCACCCAGGGCAACAGCCATGGCCAGGTGCTATGCAATCCCAGCAAACCGGCGCGTGGCGCCAGTGGAGCGATGGCGATACCGGCCTGGCCCAGGCCGCGGTCGAGCAGCAATTGCACCAGCAGACCACCGAGGTCATGGCCAATCAGCAGCGGCGGCTGCTCCAGCTTGCGTACCAGCGTTTCGTAATGGGCCAGGAGGGTGCTGATGCCGGGTTGTCGACCCTCAGTGCTAACCGGCCAGGGCGGCGCCGTGCAGCGATAACCGCAGGCGCTGAAACGCCTCTGAAATGGTTCCCAGATCGCTGGCGTGAGCCAGATGCCGTGGATGAACAGGGCATGACGAGGCATGCTGCACTCAACCTGTCACGCCCTGATTCGGGCAGTTGCCGTCGTCAGGGGGTGGCATGGGGCGCATCCTTGGCCGGCATCAGAAAGTGCTCGATGTGCACGGGCACGTCCGGGTTCTGGAAATGCCTGGCCGCCGCCTCGATGCGTTGCTCGGCGCGCGTCACCCGGCCGTGATGGCGCAGGTGTTCGAGCCAGGACTCGTCAAAGAAGAACTCCTGCCAGTGGCGAGGATTCTCGCTGTTCTGCACCAGCCCCCAGGAGAACGCGCCGTTGCGTCTGCGCATGCGAGCGACCTCGGCCATCGCCTGGCGGAAGTCGGCTGCATGCTCCGCTGCGATGTCGTACTGCAGCGTGACCATGACCGGGCCGCGCTCCAGATCGGCTTGGTCAGCCAGAATCGGCGCTGGCCAATGCAGCGACGGGGCGAGGTCTTCGCTTTCGGTAACCGGCAGCGGGAAATGCAGCGTCAGCGACAAGCCCAGCACCAGGCAACCAGCGGCGGCGAACAGGGCGACCGGAATCGACGCCTGGCTGGCGACATAGCCCCAGAGTGCACCGCCAGCGGCCATGCTGCCGAAGAACACCAGGATATACACCGACAATGCGCGGGCTCGCACCCAGTCCGGCACCGAAGTCTGCGCACTGACCTGCAGGCTCGACAGCACGGCGATCCACGCCGCACCGCTGAGCAGCATCACCGGCAGCAGCACGGCGAAATCTCGCACCCAGGCCAGGGCCAGCAACACCAGTGCGTAGAGCAGGCTGGCCGCGGCCACCAGCGTGTTGGAGCTGATGCGCTCACGCAGTTTGGGCAGCAGCATGGCGCCGAGCACTGCGCCGATACCGACGCTACCCAGCAGCAGGCCAAAGTCACTGGCACTGCCTTGCAATTCACCACGTACGATCAACGGCAGCAGCGACATGCCGGCGCTGGCACCGACGAAGAACGCTGCGGCGCGGACCAGTACGGCCTGTAGTGGTCGCGATGCGCGGCTGTAGCGCCAGCCGGCACGCATGGCGCCGAGCAGGCGTTCGGCCGGGAAGGCAGCGACCTGGCGCTCACGCTTCCAGGTCAGCAGCACCGCCATCACCGCGAAGAACGACAGGGCGTTGAGGGCGAAGGTCGCCCAGGGGCCGCTGAGGCTGACCAGTACCCCGGCGATGGCCGGGCCGAGTGCGCGGGCCACGTTGATGCCGAGGCTCGACAGGGCGATGGCCGAGGGCAGGTCGCGCTTGCTCACCAGCTCTGGGGTCAGCGCCGACCAGGCCGGCATCATCAGCGCGGTACCGACACCCATGGCCAGGGTCAGGCTGAGCAGCAGCCAGACCGTGGTCAGGCCGAGTAGCGTCAGGATGGCCAGCAGCGTTGCCACTGCCGCCATCCACAATTGCACGCCGAGCAGGTAGCGACGCTTGTCGACGATGTCGGCCATGGCCCCGGCCGGCAGCGCCAGAAGGAACATCGGCGCGGAGCCGGCGACCTGGACCAGTGCCACGTGCATGGG
>CAMPIF010000320.1 GCA_946886245.1 Ectopseudomonas composti
CGCGGCTGAAGCCCCTCCCACAGAGAAGGTGGTCGCTTACTGCCCCAGCTGACGCGGTTGCCAGTCCTTGATCACCAGGGTCACTTCCAGGTCCTGGCCATGGAGCTTCAGGCGCTCCGGCAGGGCGTAGCCGTTCTGCTCGGTGTAGCGCTGGTATTCCACCTGCCAGCCGTCCTGTTCCAGGCGCGCCAGGTGGCTTTCGCCGTCGAGGGTGATGCGGCTGCGGCTGTCCGGGGCGGGCAGGCCGCGAATCCACCAGAGCAGGTTGGAAACCGGCAGGTCCAGGCGCAGTTGCTCTTGCAGCAGCGCTTCCGGTGATTCGGCGCGGAAGCGGCCACGGTTGGACACTTCCAGCAGGATGTCACCCGGGCGGCCGGTCAGGCGTGCGGCGCCGCCACCCAGCGGGCCGGACAGGCGAATGTCGTAGTAATCCTGGCGCTGCAGCCAGAACAGCGTGGCGCTGCCGGAGTCGCGCGGGGCGCGGATGCCGATCTTGCCGTTGATCTGCCAGCCGTCGAGCTGGGTGATCTGCTCTTTGTGGGCTTTCCACTTGGCCGGGTCGCCCTGGCCTTCCAGCGCTTCGTGCGGGGTGAGGCCGGCGCAGCCGGCGAGCAGGGCGATGAGGCTGAATGCGAGTAGGTGACGAAGCATCAAAGAGTCTCGGAACCGGTCAGGCGCAACAGGGTGTCACGCAGAATGGGGCTGTCGGGCGTTTCGGCGAGGGCGTCGGCCCAGACGCTTCGGGCTTCGCGCTGCTTGCCCTGGGCCCAGAGCACTTCGCCGAGGTGGGCGGCCACTTCGTGGTCGGGGAATTTCTCCAGGGCCTGGCGCAGCAGGCGCTCGGCCTCGTCGAGGTTGCCCAGGCGGTAGTTGACCCAACCGAGGCTGTCGAGAATCGCCGGGTCATCCGGGTTGAGCTGGTGCGCCTTGGCGATCAGGTCGCGCGCCTCTGCGTAGCGCGTGGTGCGGTCGGCCAGGGTGTAGCCGAGTGCGTTGAGCGCCATGGCGTGCTCCGGCTCGCGCTCGATGATGTAGCGCAGATCGGTTTCCAGCTGCGCCAGGTCATCGCGCTTTTCCGCGAGCATGGCGCGGGTATAGAGCAGGTTCAGGTCGTTGGGAAATTGCTCCAGGCCCTCGTTGATCACCTTCCAGGCCGGCTCGACCTGCTGGTCATTGCTCAGGCCTTCGGCTTCGATCAGGTACAGCTGGATGGCGTAATCGGGCTGCGCGTCGCGTGCCTGGGCCAGGCGTGCGCTGGCTTCTTCACCGCGCTGCTCGGCGAACAGCAACTCGGCCTGGCGTTGCTGGGCCGGCAGGTAGTCATTGCTCGGGCCGACCAGGGCGTATTCCTGCAGGGCGCTGTCGTTGTCGTTCAGCGCCTCGTAGGCGCGGCCGAGGTTGTAGTGCGCGGCATCGACATGGCTGCGGCGCTCGACCAGCTCTTCGAGGTAGACGATGGCCTCTTCCCAGGCTTCGGCTTCCAGGCACACCAGGGCCAGGGAGAAACGCAGGTCGTCGTCGTTGGGGTGTTCCTGCACCAGCTTGGAGAACTCGCCCTTGGCGTCGTCGAGGCGATCCTGCTCGACCAGCAGGCGCGCGTAGGTCAGGCGCAGGCGTTTGTCTTCGGGGTGGTTGCGGATGCCTTTTTGCAGCAGCGGCAGGGCTTCGTCGCCACGGCCGAGGCTCTGCAGCAGGCGGGCGCGCAGCAGGACCGGCGACACTTCGTTGCTGTCCGCCGCATGGTCTTCGAGCAGTTGCAGGGCCTCTTCGGAGCGGCCGTCCTGTTGCAGGAGGATGGCCTTGCCGAACAGCAGCTGGCTGTTGTCCGGGTTCTTGCTCAGCAGGCGATCGAAGCCCTGCAGCAGGCCGGCGCGGGTATCCGGGTCGGTCTCGGCGGCAGACAGGGCGAGGAAGTCGAAGTGGGTATCGCCCTGGCGCTGCAGCACCTGCTCCATGTAGGTCATGGATTCGTCGTAACGGCCGGCGCGGGCCAGTTGCACGGCGGCGGCGCGCTGGGCGTCGATGTTGCTCGGCGCGTTCCTGGCCCAGATCAGTGCGCTGTCGAGCGCAGCCTGTTCGGCGCCGAGGTATTCGGCGATGCGGAAGGCGCGTTCGGCGACGCCGGCATCGCCGGTGGCATTGGCCTGCTGCACGTAGTTGCCGAGGGCGATGTCGAAGCGATTGCGCTGCCCGGCCAGCTCGGCGGTGAGCAGGGCGAACAGGGTTTCCTGGCTGAACGAGCCGTATTCGCTCGGTTCCAGCTGGGTGCTCTGGTCGGCTTCCTGTACCGGCGGCGTACCGTCCGGCTCACTGGGGGCGAAGGTTTGGCAGCCGCTGAGAAGGGCAATGGCGGTGACTAACGCGAGGGGTCTGTTCATAGTGCCTTGTCGTGCGTTATTCCGGGGCGACGGCCGTGTTGACTCGTGCCCTGCGACGTTCGCGGCATCATGACACAAGCCTTGGAGCAAGCCCACTGGCCAGGACGATGCGGCGAACTGTCTATTGGGACAATAGGTCGCGGGAGTTGTTCTCTCGGAGGCGAAGTAGGACAATTGCCGGCTTCCGTATTGCCCCTCAGCGACCCTGCATGGCCTTTATCGCCCTCGGTATCAACCACAAGACCGCCTCGGTAGAGGTGCGCGAGCGCGTTGCTTTCACCCCGGAGCAACTGGTCGAAGCCCTGCAGCAGCTGTGCCAGCTGACGCCCAGCCGTGAGGCGGCGATCCTCTCGACCTGCAACCGCAGCGAGCTGTACCTGGAGCAGGATCAGCTGAGCAGCGACGAAGTGTTGCAGTGGCTGGCCGACTATCATCGCCTGAGCGTCGACGAGCTGCGTGCCTGCGCCTATGTGCACAGCGAGGACGATGCGGTGCGGCACATGATGCGCGTGGCGTGCGGGCTCGACTCCATGGTGCTGGGCGAGCCGCAGATTCTCGGCCAGCTCAAGTCTGCCTACGCCGTGGCACGCGAGGCCGGCACCGTCGGGCCGCTGCTGGGGCGGTTGTTCCAGGCCACCTTCAGCACCGCCAAGACCGTGCGCACCGATACCGCCATCGGCGAGAACCCGGTGTCCGTCGCCTTCGCTGCAGTCAGCCTGGCCAAGCAGATCTTCGCCGACCTGCACCGCAGCCAGGCGCTGCTGATCGGCGCCGGCGAGACCATCAGCCTGGTGGCGCGCCACCTGCATGATCAGGGCATCAAGCGCATCGTCGTCGCCAACCGCACCCTGGAGCGCGCCAGTCAGCTGGCCGAGCAGTTCGGCGCGCATGCCGTGCTGCTCTCGGACATTCCCGACGAGCTGGCGCACAGCGACATCGTCATCAGCTCCACCGCCAGTCAGCTGCCGATTCTCGGCAAGGGCGCGGTGGAAAGCGCGCTGAAAAAGCGCAAGCACAAGCCGATCTTCATGGTCGACATCGCCGTGCCGCGCGATATCGAGTCGCAGGTGGGCGAGCTGGATGACGTCTACCTCTATACCGTCGATGACCTGCACGAAGTCATCGAGGAAAACCTCAAGAGCCGCCAGGGCGCGGCGCAGGCTGCCGAGGAGCTGGTGGCCGCCGGCACTGACGACTTCATGCAGCGCCTGCGCGAGCTGGCTGCGGTCGATGTGCTCAAGGCCTACCGTCAGCAGGCCGAGCGCCTGCGCGACGATGAGCTGGCCAAGGCCCAGCGCATGCTGGCCAACGGCAGCAACCCCGAGGACGTACTGGCGCAACTGGCGCGCGGCCTGACCAACAAGCTGCTGCACGCACCCAGCGTGCGCATGAAGAAACTTACCGCCGAGGGGCGCGTCGACGCGCTCAGCCTGGCCCAGGAATTGTTCGCCCTCGACGAGAGCGCGCCGCAGGACAAAGGTCTGCAATGAAAGCTTCACTGTTGAACAAGCTGGACAACCTCAGCGACCGCTTCGAGGAACTGACGGCGCTGCTCGGCGACGCCGAGGTGATTGCCAAGCAGACGCAATTTCGCGCCTATTCCAAGGAATATGCCGAGATCGAGCCGGTGATCGCCACCTTCCGCGAGCTGCGCAAGGTGCAGGGCGACCTCGAAGGCGCCCAGGCGCTGCTCAAGGACAGCGACGCGGACATGCGCGAGATGGCCGAAGAGGAAGTGGCCCAGGCCAAGGACGCGCTGGTCACCCTGGAGGACAAGCTGCAGCGCATGCTGCTGCCGAAAGACCCCAACGACGGGCGTAACGTCTACCTGGAAGTGCGCGCCGGCACCGGCGGCGACGAGGCGGCGATCTTCTCCGGCGACCTGTTCCGCATGTATTCGCGCTATGCCGAGAAGCAAGGCTGGCGGGTCGAGGTGCTGTCGGCCAACGAGGGCGAGCACGGCGGCTTCAAGGAAGTGATCGCCCGCGTCGAAGGCGACAACGTCTACGCCAAGCTCAAGTTCGAGTCCGGCGCTCATCGTGTGCAGCGTGTGCCGGAGACCGAGTCCCAGGGCCGTATTCATACCTCGGCCTGCACCGTAGCGGTGTTGCCGGAGCCGGACGAGCAGGCCGCCATCGAGATCAACCCGGCCGACTTGCGCGTCGATACCTACCGCAGCTCCGGCGCCGGTGGTCAGCACGTCAACACCACCGACTCGGCGATCCGCATCACCCACATTCCCACCGGCACCGTGGTGGAGTGTCAGGAAGAGCGCTCGCAGCACAAGAACCGCGCCAAGGCCATGGCCTGGCTGGCGGCCAAGCTGCAGGACCAGCAGGAAGCGGCGGCGCACAAGGAAATCTCCGAGACGCGCAAGTTGCTGGTGGGCTCCGGCGACCGCTCCGAGCGCATCCGTACCTACAACTTCCCGCAGGGCCGGGTGACCGACCACCGCATCAACCTGACCCTGTATTCGCTCAATGAAGTGATGGCCGGTGGTGTCGAGGCCGTGATCGAGCCGCTGCTGGCCGAATACCAGGCCGATCAGCTGGCGGCGTTGGGCGATTGAGTATTGCCGTGCGCACGGAACCGTCCGTAGGGTGGATGACGCTTTATCATCCACCATCCCGCACGGTGGATCGATGAAGCCTGAGCGACGCGCTCCGATCCACCCCATGAGAGAACCATGGCCACCATCGAATCCCTGCTCAACACCGCCGACCTGCCTGATTCGCCCACGCCGCGTCTGGACGCCGAGCTGCTGTTGGCCGCCGCGCTGAACAAGCCGCGCAGCTACCTGCGCACCTGGCCGGAGCGTGAGCTGGATGTCGATCAACTGGCCCAGTTTCAGAACAACCTGCAACGCCGTCGCCAGGGCGAGCCGGTCGCTTATATCCTCGGTCATCAGGGCTTCTGGAGCCTCGATCTGGAAGTGGCGCCGCATACCCTGATCCCTCGTCCGGACACCGAGCTGCTGGTGGAAACCGCGCTCGAGCTGCTGCCTGCAGCGCCGTTGGCCGTGCTCGATCTGGGCACCGGCACCGGTGCCATTGCCCTGGCTTTGGCCAGCGAACGTCCGACCTGGCAGGTGACCGGTGTGGATCGCGTCGAGGACGCCGTGGCCCTGGCCGAACGCAATCGCCAGCGCCTGCAACTGGGCAACGCCAGCTTCCTGCACAGCCACTGGTTCTCCGCGCTGACCGGGCAACGCTATGGCC
>CAMPIF010000321.1 GCA_946886245.1 Ectopseudomonas composti
AAACAGGGCGCCGTAGGGTGCGGGCATCCCGGTGCGCACGGCGCACCCTACGGGGTAAAGCACGCATCGGCTCGGATTTAACTATCGGTTTGCTATGGTCGTCTTGTTCTGATGAATCACAGGCCATCAATGCGCGACTTCCTTCAGAATGATCTCGATTGATAACTCCTGATCCTTGCGATCCAACCAGACGTGGCGAGCACTAAGGCATTCTCCTATGCGTCAATCGAGTCGTATCACCTTCCGCTCCACCTTCCGCATCAAGATCAGCGATCGCGAAAGCGACACGCTGATCGGTTATGCGGGCGATGTTTCCGAATGCGGGATGAAACTGCTGAGCGATACGCCGGTGGAGCCCGGAAGTGAACTGAAGCTACGCGTGCGCATGCGTGATCGTCAGGGAGAGATGCGCCAGGTGGATGTGAACATGGTCTGTCAGTGGTCGCAGGAGAATACCCGCACAGGCTTCTTCGAAGCCGGGCTGGCCTTGCAGGAGGAGACGGCCGAGTACGTTCGGCTGATCGACGGTATGCGCAAAGTGCGCAAGGAAAAGGCTTAGGCGGGGCAGATGGCGGGACGATGAAGGGAATCGTTCTGGCGCGGCAATCTTCTTATGAGATATGAGCCGGTGGATGCGAAGAACGCATCCACCCGCGTGCTCGACGTTCGCTGATCAGCCCAGCGTGCCGAGAATATTGACGCCCACTCTTTCCGGGATCTCGTTCTGCGACAGCACATGCAGGCCCGGGCTGAACACCCGCGCATAGCGTGCCAGCAGCGGGCGTAGTTGTGGCATCACGGTAAGGATTGGCGGGTGCCCGTCCTTGCGCAACTTCTCCTTCACTACCGGCATGGTGTTCTGCAACTGATTGAGCAGGCTGGGCTCTACCGGGATGTTGTCCAGGCTCACCGGGCCGGCCTGCTGGGCGATGGCCAGGGCATTGAGCAGGGTGTTCTCCACGGCGTTTTCGAGAATGACCACCGACAGCTCCTGGCGCTCGCCGGCGATCATGCCGACGATGCTGCGGCGCAGTGCGTAGCGCACGTCCGAGGCCAGCAATACCGGGTCTTTGGTCGACTCGCTCGCTTCGAGCAGCGTCGTCGCGATGGTGACGATATCCTTGAGCGGCACCTGCTCCTGCAGCAACTGGCGATAGACGCGATGCTGCTGGGTGTAGCTGAGCTGACTCTTCAGGCTGTCGGCCAGCTTCGGCGCCTGTACCTGAAGACGCTGCATCAGATGGTCGACATCGTCGTGCTTGAACACATCGGGCAGATGCTCGCGGATGACCTTGTTCAGGTGCGTGGCGATGACGCTGGCACAGTCGATGACCTGGTAGCCGAGGTTGAGCGCACGCGCCTTGTCCTCCGGCTGGATCCACACCACCTGCATGCGATAGGCCGGATCTACGCCGAGGATGCCATCGATCTCGCCGTAGAGCTCCGGTGAGGGGATGGCCATCATGCGATCGGCATGCAGCTCGGCGCTGTCGATCTTCTCGCCATTGATCTGGATGCTGTACTGCGATGCCTTAAGGCGCAGGCTGTCGCGGATATGCACTTCTGGCAGCAAGAAGCCGAGGCTTTCCGAGAGGGTCTGACGTACGCCGCGCACACGCTGTGTCAGCGGCGCACCAGCGGCTTCGTTGACCAGGCCGACCAGTTTGTAGCCCAGCGACACGGACAGACGTTCGACCAGCGGGATGTCCTCCCACACCATGTTTTGCGCGCGTTCCTGTTCCATCGCCTTGCCCAATGCCTCGACCTGTTCGAGGCTGGCGGCTTCAGCGGGCGGGCCATTACGCGCCACCATCCAGGCGATGAAGGCCACCAGAGCGGCGAAACTGATGAAAGCCAGGTGCGGCATGCCTGGCACCAGCGCCAGGGTGAACAGAATGCCGGCCACGGTATAGAGCAGCGCCGGCTGGGCCAGCAACTGGCGGTTCACCTGCTGGGTGATGTCCGAGGACTCGTTGATTCGCGTGACGATGATGGCCGCCGCAGTGGACAGCAGCAGTGCCGGTATCTGCGCCACCAGGCCATCACCGATGGTCAGCAGGGCGTACTGCTGGAAGGCCTGGCCTGCGCCCAGGTCGTAGACGAACAGGCCGATGGCGAAGCCGCCGAACAGGTTGATCAGGAGGATCAGGATGCCGGCGATGGCATCGCCACGGACGAACTTCGAGGCGCCGTCCATGGCCCCGTAGAAGTCGGCTTCCTTGGCCACTTCCGCGCGGCGGCGCTTGGCTTCGTGTTGCTCGATCAGGCCGGCATTGAGGTCGGCATCGATGGCCATCTGCTTGCCTGGCAAGGCATCGAGGGTGAAGCGCGCGGTGACCTCGGAGATGCGCTCGCCGCCCTTGGTGATGACGATGAAGTTGATGATCATCAGGATCACGAACACCACCAGACCGACGATGAAGTTGCCGCCGATCACTACCTCACCGAACGACTCGATCACCTTGCCCGCCGCGCCAGTGCCGGTATGGCCCTCGAGCAGCACCACGCGGGTCGAGGCGACGTTCAGGCACAGGCGCAGCAATGTGGTGATCAGGATCACCGTGGGGAACAGGGAGAAATCCAGCGGGCTCTTCGACGATACGCTGACCAGGAGCACCAGGATGGCCATGGCGATGTTGAAGGTGAACAGGGCATCGAGCAGCACCGGTGGCAGCGGCAGGATGACCATGGCCAGGATCGACAGGATCAGCACCGGAATACCGATGCGGCCGCTGCGGAAGGTGGGCGCGAGTTGCTGCAGTAGGTTCATGAATCAGCCCCTGTTGGCCAAGCTGTCGGGAATCGGGAGGTTGCTCGCCAGTTCTGGCTTGCCTCTGCGCCCCTGGCGCCAGGCCTTGAGCTGCAGGATGTAGGTCAGCACATGGGCCACGGCGGTATACAGCGGCGCCGGGATCTGCTGGTTGATCTGGGTGGTGAAGTAGATGGCGCGTGCCAGCGGCGGAATTTCCACCACCTCGAGTTCATGCTTCTTGGCCATCTGACGCATGTACAGGGCGGTTTCATCGACGCCCTTGGCCAGCACGAAGGGCGCGGCGGCCTTCTTGGTGTCGTACTTGAGCGCCACGGCGTAGTGCGTGGGGTTGACGATGACCACGTCGGCGTTCTTGATCACCTTGCTGATCTGCCTCTGCAGCATCTGTCGCTGCAACTGCTTGATGCGCGCCTTGACCTCGGGGCGGCCCTCCTGATTCTTGTGCTCCTCCTTGCGCTCCTGCTTGGTCATGCGCATCTTCTTGAGGAAGAAGTAGCGCTGCAGCGGGATGTCGATGAAGGAAAACACCACGAAGATCAGCATCAGGCACAGGGTCAGATTGAAGGTCAGGTTCAGGGCCGCCGAGATCGCCTCGAACACGCTGCTGCGTTGCAGCGCGATCAGGTCCGGGAGGGCCGCGCGCACCAGGACATAGCCGACACCGAGCAGCACCAGGACCTTGAGGATCGACTTGAGCAGTTCACTCCAGTTCTGCGCCGAGAAGATCTTGCCCAGGCCGGTAATGGGATTGAGCTTGCTGAATTTCGGGGCAAAGTTTTTCGCGGAAAACACCCAGCCGCCTGGCACCAGCGACAGTGCTACCACCAGCACGGAAGTGAGCAGCAGGGGCGACAGCAGTTTGATGAACACCAGCATGTTGTAGCCAAGCAGGGTGTCGAGGTCATCCAGGCCGATCTCGCTATGCCCGAACTGGATGTACGACAGGCGGAAACTGTCGCTGAGCCCCTCCAGGAAAAGCCCGGCGCTGAACTTGAGGATGAACAGGGTGGCGATCAGCGAGACGGTGGTCGACAGGTCCTTGGAGCGCGCGACCTGGCCGTCATCCTTGCTCTTTTTCAGTTTGTGCGCGGAGGCCTCTTCCGTCTTTTCCTGGCCGCTGTTCTGCTCAGACATCGCCGCCCTCGCGCAGAATCACACCGATGCCGTTGAGCAGCTCGCGTGTCAGGTGCAGGTAGCTGTCGGGCAGATTGGGCAGAGTCAGATAGATGCACAGCAGGCCCATCAGGATGCTGATGGGAAAGCCCAGGGAGAACAGATTCATGGCCGGCGAAATACGGTTGAGCAAGCCGAAGCAGAACTGCACCAGGGTCAGGCAGAACACCACGGGCAAGGTAACCAGCACGGCGGCGGCCAATACCCAGGCGAAGGCCTGCACGAAGCTTTGTGCGCCCAGGTAATGCAGGCCGCTGCCGACCGGCCAGAACAGGAAGCTCTGATACAGCACGCTGATGGTGACCAGGTGGCCGTCGATAGCGAAGAACAGCAGCACCAGCAGGATGAAGTACAGCTGGTAGATGATCGAAGACGACGACACGCCGTTCACCGGGTCGTTGTAGCGCGCCATGCTCATGCCCATCTGCGTCGACACCACCTCACCGACCACCATGAAAATGGTGAACACCAGTTGCAGGGTCAGCCCCAGCAGCACGCCGAAAGCGATCTGTTCCAACGCAGTCATCAGACCCTTCAGTGAAAGCGGATCGATCTGCGGCATGTCCGGCAGCGCCGCGCCAAGGGCAATGGTCAAGGCCAGGGCGAGGAGGATGCGCACGCGCACCGAGACTGCCTTGTGATTGAACAGTGGCGCCATGCTGAGCAGGGCAACGATGCGGCAGAACGGCCACCAATAAGCCTGCAGACTGGTCAGATACTGGCTGGCATGCAGCACGGGTTCGGACATGCTTCAGCCCACCAGATGTCCGGCCTGCTTGAAGGTCTCGATGAACAGATCCCCCAGCGTGCGCAGGATCCAGTGGCCGGCGAACACCAGCATCGCCAGGGTGATCAGCAGACGCGGGAGGAAGCTGAGCATCTGTTCGTTGATCTGCGTGGCCGCCTGGAAAATGCTCACCAGCAGGCCGCCGAGCAGGCTCGGTACTACCAGTACGCAGACGATCAGGCCAGTGATATAGACCGCGTGAGCCACCAGCTCGGCGGCGTGTTCGGGCGTGAGCATCGCGTAGCCTCGCTAATAGGGCTGAATACTGGTGGTGAGGGTGCCGACCAGCAGCGCCCAGCCATCGACCAGAACGAAGATCAGCAGCTTGAACGGCAGCGAGATCATCATCGGCGAGAGCATCATCATGCCCATCGCCATCAGTACGCTGGCCACCACCAGGTCGATCACCAGAAAGGGCACGAAGATCATGAAACCGAGCTGAAAGGCGGTCTTCAGCTCACTGAGCACGAAGGCCGGCAGCAGCAGGGAGAAGTCCAGCTGGGCCAGGTCCTCTGGCATTTCCTCGCCGGCCAGTGCGACCAGGGTTTCCAGCGAGTTCTTGCTGGTCTGCGCCAGCATGAACTGGCTGATGATGCGCTTGCCTTCGCCCAGGCCCTGTTCGAGGCTGATCTGGTCGGCCTCGAACGGCACGTAGGCCTCGGTGTACATCTCCTGCCACACCGGGCGCATCACCAGCAGCGTGAGGCACAGGGCGATGCCGACCAGCACCGGGTTGGGCGGGCTCTGCTGCAGGCCGATGGCCTGGCGCAGGATGGCCAGGACGATGATGAAGCGGGTGAAGCAGGTCATCATCATCAACATGGCCGGGAGAAAACCCAGCAGCGTCATGAT
>CAMPIF010000322.1 GCA_946886245.1 Ectopseudomonas composti
TGCGGTTGCGGTAGTCGATCAGCGCCGCCAGGGAGGTCGACTTGCCGGAACCGGTGCCGCCCACGAACAGCACCAGGCCGCGCTTTTCCATCACCGTGCCGAGCAGCACCTCGGGCAGCTTGAGGTCTTCGAAGCGCGGAATATCCAGCTTGATATTGCGCGCGACGATGGACACCTCGTTGCGCTGCTTGAAGATGTTGATGCGAAAACGCCCCACACCGGCCAGCGATATCGCCAGGTTCATCTCCAGTTCGCGCTCGAATTCCTCACGCTGGGCACTGTCCATGATCGAATCGGCAATGGCCGCCACATCGCCCGCCTTCATCGGCTCCTGGCTCAACGCCTTGAGCACGCCATTGAACTTCGCGCAGGGTGGCGCGCCGGTAGACAGATAGAGATCGGAGCCATCCTGGGTGGACAGGATTTTCAGCATTGCTTGGAGATCCATGGCGGCGTTTCCGTGAGCGCGATTGAAATACCATAGGCCATGATTCGTCCGCACCGCGGACAACGCACGACCCACAAAATTGACGCCAGTCTGCTGGCGCAATGAATGCTGGCACAATAGCGCCCTGACAGAATTGAGGAGCCCATCAATGGCAAAGGCAATGGCCCGCCATATCCTGGTCAAGACCGAAGCAGAAGCCGCCGCGTTGAAGAAGCGCATTGCCGCTGGCGAAGCCTTCGATGTGCTGGCGCGCAAGCACTCCACCTGCCCCTCCGGCAAGAAAGGTGGCGACCTCGGTGAAGTGCGGCCCGGGCAGATGGTGCGTGCGGTGGATCAGGTGATTTTCAAGAAGGCGCTGCGCGAAGTGCACGGCCCGGTGAAGACCCAGTTCGGCTATCACCTGATCCAGGTGTTCTATCGCGACTGAGCCGTGCTCAGGCGCCTGGCTCGCCCATGAACTCGACGATCTTGCTTCTGAGCCAGCGCTCGGCAGGGTCGTTGTCGGTTACCCCGCTCCAGACCATGGACAGATCCGAATTGACCAGCTCGAATGGTGGGTCATCCGCGCGCAGGCGGGTCCCGTCGATCAATGCCGCTGCGGCGAAATCCGGTACCGTGGCGAGCATTTCCGTACCCGCGATGATCGAGCGCAAGCCACTGAACTGCGGCACCGCCAGCACCACGCGACGCGAGCGATCCAGACGCGCCAGGTCGTTGTCGATGTTGCCGCACAGATCCCCCGAGAACGACACCAGCGCATGCGGCCGCGAACAGTACTCGTCCAGCGTCAGTGCGCCAGGGCGGTCATCGCCACGCAACACCTTGACCTTCATCTCGCGCAGCTTGCGCCGCTTGGCGTTGGCCGGCAGCTCGGTGGTGTAGCTGACGCCTACGGAAATTTCGCCCGAGGCCAGCATCGCTGACATCAACAGGAAGTTGACCCGCCGCACCACGATCACCACCTCCGGCGCCTCTTCGCGAATCTGCTTGAGCAAGGCCGGGAACAGGCCGAACTCGGCATCATCGGACAGACCGATGCGGAAGGTGTCGCGGTTGGTCGCCGGGTTGAACTCGCGGGCACGGCTGACCGCGCCCGAGATGGTGTCCATGGCCGGCTGCAGCTCCCTGAGAATCGCCAGCGCTCGCGCCGTAGGCTCGAAACCACGGCCGTTACGCACCAGCAACGGATCGTCGAACAGGTCGCGCAGCCGGGCCAGCGCCGCACTCACCGCCGGCTGACCGAGAAACAGCTTCTCGGCGGCGCGGGTCAGGTTCTTCTCGAACATCAGGGTTTCGAAGATCACCAGCAGGTTCAGGTCGACGCGGCGCAGGTCGTTGCGATTCATTCAGGGGTCTCGGTGCACGGTGTGATTGACGCATTAAAGCAGCAACTCCCGTGCCCACATAGCCCGGATCAGAGGCCCAGTTCGGACAGCCCCGGATGATCGTCAGGACGACGCCCCTGGGGCCAGCGGAACTTGCGCTCGGACTCCTGAATCGGCAGATCGTTGATGCAGGCATAGCGATTGATCATCAGGCCGTCGGCGCCGAACTCCCAGTTCTCGTTGCCGTAGGAGCGAAACCAGTTACCCGAGTCGTCGCGCCACTCATAGGCGTAACGCACCGCGATGCGGTTGTCGGTGAACGCCCAGAGCTCCTTGATCAGGCGATATTCCAGCTCCTTGGCCCACTTGCGCTCGAGGAAGGCACGCGCCTGATCGCGACCATTGGCGAACTCGGCGCGATTGCGCCAGCGCGTATCAAGGCTGTAGGCCAGGGCGACCCTGGCCGCATCACGGCTGTTCCAACCATCCTCGGCCAGGCGCACTTTCTCGATGGCGCTCTCGCGAGTGAACGGCGGCAACGGAGGACGAACTTCAGTAGTTGACGACATGAGACACCTCAGACTTGCGGGGGGTTGAGCCCATCACTGGGCGATAGGGATTGCAGAAGCAATTGCGCAGTACGGCCGGCACTGTCGGCGGCATCCGCCTGGCCGGTGACCATGGCGACGGCCGTTGCGCCATCGATCAGCAGGAGAAACTGCCTGGCCATTTCCTCGGCTTCGGCAAAGCCGCAGGCCGTGGTCAGTTCGCCCAGATAGGCCAGCAGGCGTTGTTTATGCAAAAGCGCGACGGCGCGGATCTCGCTGTCGGGCTCACCGATCTCCCCGGCCGCATTGATGAAGGCGCAGCCATGGAAGTCAGGCGCCGAGAACCAGCTGCGCAGCAGTGGGAACACGGCCAGTAGCCGCTCGTTCGGCGACCCCGCAGAGGTGCCGGCGACGAACCATTGCATCCAGCGCTCATCACGCTCGCGCAACGCGGCGGCAACCAGTGCTTCCTTGGTCGGATAGAGGCGATAGATGCTTTTGCGCGCCACCCCCGAGGCCTTGACGATGGCGTCCATACCCGTGGCATTGATACCACCGGCATAGACCAGGTGTTCGGTGGCGCGCAGCAAGCGCTGCTGGATCGAGGCGTCTTCGAGCATGATTCAAACCATAGAGAATGATCGTTCTCAGCAAGATAGAACGATCATTCTCCACGGTCAACTCAATTCTCGAACGCCCAGGGTCTACGACATATCGACCAGGCTTTCACTGAAATTCATGACGCCCGCTGCGAAACCAGCCGCGCCAGTTCCAGGGGGAGATCCAACCAGTGACGCTCACTCAATGCCGCTCCAACACCGGCGCATGTTCGGCCATCAGCGCCACCACCCAATCGATGAATACCCGCAGCTTGGCGCTGACATGGCGGTTCGGCGGGAAAGCCAGGTACATCGGCATCGGTTTCATCTGCCAGTCGTCGAACAGACGCACCAGTTCGCCGCTGGCCAGGTGCGGCCTGGCCATGTAATGCGGCAGCCAGAGCATGCCCAGGCCTGCCAGGCCCGCAGCCAGATAGGCGTTGCCATCGTCGACCGTCAGCAACGGGCGGCCATGGGCCTCGATGCGCTCCTCACCCCGCTGCATCGCATAGGGCAAGGCCTTGCCCGTGCGCGACCAGAGAAAACCCACCGTATGATGACCAGCCGCCTCCAGTTCGCGCGGATGCATCGGCGTGCCGGCGCGCTGCAGATAGCCCGGTGTGGCGTAGATACCCAGTTGCAGATCACCGACATGGCGCGCGATCAGCGATTGATCGGTGATCTCGCCGCCGCGCACCACGCAGTCGACGTTCTCCCCGATGATGTCGATGAGCCGATCGCTTACGCCCATGGTCAGCTGGATTTCCGGATAGCGCGCATAGAACGCCGGCAAGGCCGGGATCAGCAGCATGCGCGCGAAGGGACTGGGCACGTCCACGCGCAGGCGGCCGCGCGGCGCCATCGATGCACTGGACAGGCTGGTCTCGGCATCGTCGATATCGGCCAGCAGACGCACCACACGTTCGTAGTAGGCGGCGCCGTCAGCGGTGACGTTGACCTTGCGCGTGGTGCGGTTGAGCAGGCGCACCCGCAGCCGTGCTTCCAGTTGCTGAACGAGCTGGGTCACGCTGGTCTTGCTCATGTGCAGGGTGGCTGCCGCCTTGGTGAAACTGCCGGTTTCCACCACGCGGGCGAAGGCCTGCATCGCATCGAAACGATCCATCAGGCATCTCTCTTGAGCTCATGATTGTTTGGATTCTACAAACAGTCATGACCAGAGTTGCTCGTTTATCCAGCCCGGCCGTGTTTTTAAAGTGATTCCATCGTTAACAGCGGGCCGTAGCGGCCCAGATGGAGGCAACAATGACCAGCAAACGTGATGTGGTTTTCCCGGCCGACCGCCATGACCTGTATGAACTTCATCGCTATTCGCCGGCGATTCGTTCCAACGGTTTTCTGTTCGTATCCGGTCAGGTCGGCAGTCGCAAGGACGGCTCGCCCGAACCCGACCTGAAGGAGCAGGTGCGCCTTGCCTTCGCCAACCTCAATGCGATCCTCGCTGCAGCAGGTTGCAGCTTCGATGACGTGGTCGACACCACCGTATTCATGCTCGACCCGCATGCGCAGTTCGAAACCATCTGGGAGGTGGTAGCCGACTATTGGGGTGAGGCGCCCTACTCGAACGTGACTGCGGTCGGCGTGACCTGGCTGGCCGGCTTCAACTTCGAGATCAAGGTGATTGCCAAGCTGCCGGAGTAAGCAGCGGTAGCGCCCCCGTGACGAGGGGCGCAGCCGAAAGACTCAGAGGTGCGTGAAGACACGCTCGGCTGGCAGACGCGACTTCGGCAGCGCGGCATTGAAATCGCTGTCGCTGTGATACCCCAGCGCCACCGCGACCATGCTGCTCAACCCCTGAGCGGCCAGCCCCAGCTCCTCATCCAGCGCCTCGCGGTCGATGCCCTCCATCGGCGTGGCGTCCACACCCTTGGCCGCTGCACCCAGAAGCAAGGTGCCCAGCGCCAGATAAGCCTGTTTTTCCGCCCAGTGCGGGATGTCGCCCAGGCCACGGTGCAGTTCGACGTAACTGCTGCGGGTGTTGTGTTGAGTGGTGCGCGCCGCGTCGTCGCGGAAGCGACCATCGTCGGCTTCCTGCTGCAGCACATCGGCCAGATAGGCATCGTCGAGGTCGCGGCGAGCGCAGATCAGGATCACGTGCGAGGCATTGAGGATCTTCGACTGGTTGTAGGCGAAACCGCCCTGGGCGCCCTTGGCCAGGCGCGCCTTGCCTTCGGCCGTGCTCGCCACGACGAAGTGCCAGGGCTGCGAATTGACCGAAGACGGCGACAGGCGCAGCAACTCCAGCAGCTCGTCGATGACCGCCTGATCCACCTGGCGACTGGCGTCGTAAGCCTTGGTGGTGTAACGCTGACGCGCGAAGGAAACGGGGCTCATGAACACTCTCCTGATCGATGGATGACGCGAAATGGACGCCAGTCTGCAGCATGCCCGTGCATGAAGAAAGCAGGCAAAGCCGCTAAGAGTTTCAAAGCAAAGATGAAAATGCAGGCGTCAGCCCTCTATCGAGCCACGCCGGCGCTCTGCAAGCATTCGATAAAACCCGCCACGGCCGCCGAGCGGCTGACCTTGGGATACAGCGCGCCGATCTCGCGATGAATGGGCGTCGGGCCGAGCGCGATGACGCGAACGCTGGCCGGCAGCGGCACGATGGTTTCCGTCAACGGCACCACG
>CAMPIF010000323.1 GCA_946886245.1 Ectopseudomonas composti
CTGTCGATTCTGTAATCCCGGACGCATCACGGCGGCCTATTGACTCCTGTGTGTTAACGGCACTTTACGCCCGTCCTCGTGACGGGCTTTTTTTGCCCGGAAAATGGCTGCCTCTCCCCGGCCGCACAGGCAGCTTGCCTTGGGAAAACGTAGGGTGGATGTCGCTCTTTACATCCACCAGAGCGGTGGATCGGTAAAGCCTGATCCACCCTGCCTGTCCTGCGCATCGATGAGCCGTGCGCGCGCCCTACCTCAAGCTCGCGACCATCTGCGCCAGCACGGTCAACACATCCTGCCCCAGCTTCTGCGAGCGTGCGCCATTCCAGCCGGTGCGTGGTTGTGGGCTGTCGTCGTGGTCCTTGAACGGCATCTCGATGGTGAACGACAGGCAATCGAAGGCCTGGCCGACGGCGTTGCAGGCCAGGGTCAGGTTGGCCTGGCCTGGCGCGTCACGCGGATAACCGAAACGGGTCTGGAACTCGGCGCCGATGCCAACCAGGCGACTGCGGAACTCTTCCTCCAGCGCCGCCAGCCGTGGGGTATAGCCCGGATTGCCCTCGCAACCGGCGGTGAACACGTGAGGGATCTCTTCGTCGCCATGAATATCGAGGAACAGATCGACGCCGATGCGCTGCATGTGCTGCTGCACGAACAACACCTCGGGGCTACGCTCGGAGCTGGCTGACTGCCAGGCGCGATTGAGGTCCTGCCCGGCCTGGTTGGTGCGCAGATGACCGCGATAGGCGCCGTCCGGGTTCATGTTCGGCACCAGATAGAACTCGGCCTCGGCCAGCAGCGCGGCGATCTCGGCATCCTGTGGATTCTGCAAACGCTCGATCAGCCCCTCCATGAACCACTCGGCCATATGCTCACCCGGATGCTGCTGGGCGATGATCCACAGTTTGCGCGCAGCGCCCGCCTGGCCACCGATGCGCAGCAACTGGATATCACGGCCTTCCAGACTTCTGCCGCTGGCCACCAGTTCGGCGCCGCGCTCCAGCGCGTTGGCAATCAAGCGTTCATGCCGCGCTCGCGGGTAGGGCTCGAAATAGGCGAACCAGACGCGCTCGTGCTCGGCCTGCAACTCGAAGTGCAGCTGCCCATCCTGATAACGGGTGGGCACGCGAAACCAGTCCTGCTGATCGTAACTGGCCACGGCCTGGTAACCGGTCCAGGCACGGTTGTAGGCCGATTGCCCGGCGTTGGTCAGGCAAAACCCATAACCCTGACCAGGCTGCAGGCCATCGACCTGAAAGTGAAACCACTGGTAATGGTGGCTGTTGAGGTCCGGCCGCATGGCCAGCAGTACGCGCTGCGGGTCACTGGCGTCGATGACCTGGATGTTGCCACTGTCGAAATCCGCGCTGATCTTCATGACTACCTCGTAAGCGAAATCAGCGCTCAGGATTGCAGTTCATGGCGCGAGTGTGAAGTCGACACTGCACAGACGGATCAGAGCGAACTAAGGTGAGCGCGGCAGGCCTAATAGCGACTTGCCCTGTTTATTGCCTACGGAGTCACTGCCATGCCCAGCCCGATCAGCCCGCTTCACGCCATCACCGCCCTGCTCGCCCTCGCGCTGCTGGCGGGCTGCGCCGGGCGGGAAGCCGACTCCGCCGCAGCGGAAAAACAGCCTCAGGTCGAACAGCCCGTCACCCAGACCGAGCAGGATCAGCTGCGCCAACAAGCCCAACGCGGTGATCTGGAAAGCCAGTTCCAGCTCGGCAGCAGCTACTTCGTCGGTCAGCCGGAGAAGAACCTCAAGCAGGCCGAATACTGGTGGAAGCAGGCTGCAGACAAGGGCCACGGCATGGCTGCGGTCAGCCTGGCCTACCTCTATACCGGCCGTGACGCCCCTGAGTTCGCCAACCAGCGTGACATGCTCAAGTACCTCAACCAGTCAGCCGCTGCGGGCAACCCGATGGCGCAGCATGTGCTGGGCAATCTCTACCGTCGCGGCGAAGGTGGCGTATCGCGCGATCCCGACCAGGCCCAGCGCCTGTACCAGAGTGCCTGCCAGCAGAACTACGAGCCGTCCTGCATGGCGCTGGGTCGTCAGTAGTCAACGGCCCTGCATCAGGGCTGCAGATCGAACAGCGCCTTACCGCTTTCCATGTCGCTCGGGGCAGAGAAATGCTCGTGGAAGATCAGCCAGCGACCGCCCTGACGGCGCAGGCACTGGGTCACGCGCATCCAGCAGGTCTCCAGCTCGCCCTTTTCATTGGCGCCGCCGCAATGCAGCAGGTAATGGGTCACGCCCAGATCGCCGCTGGCGCTGAAGGTCGGCTCGTGCGGTTCGAACATCCCCGGGCCGCTGCACATCTCCATGCAGGCCTGCCAATGCGCCTGGTACGCCGGGCGCCCCTGGAAACGCAACGGGCCGATGGCATCGTAGGACACCACGTCCTCGACGTAGTGACCCATGATGCGCGCCACGTCCTTGCTGCGGCAGGCTTCGGTCCAGTCGTTAAGGGCATCTTGCAGTTCGTGCTGACTCATGTCGTTCTCCTTCGCTGAGGTTCAGGCCTTGTGGCCGCAGCAGTCGTGGGTAGGCGCGGTCTGTTCGTACTCGTCGTGCAGGCGCGTCCAGTTGAGCCCCTTGCCGTCCAGATCGGGCATGCCATCCCAACCCTCGCCGCGGCCAAAAGGCGTGAAGTCGAGGAAGTGGAAACTGCTCATCAGCATCTCCACGCCTCGGCCATAGGTGGAATAGGTGTGATAGATGCGCCCACCGTCGCGCAGGAACACGCTGACACCGGGCTGCTCGCCCTGGATGTGATAGGTCAGGCCCAGTCGCTTGAGCTCGTCTTTGTCGCGGTAGTTGTATTCGACCGGCGCGACCTGCTCATCGGTGGTGGCGTGGTAGTCGTAGTTGAAGCGACTGCCGTAGGCGCTGTACCAGGGCAGCGTCCAGCCCATGCGCCGCTTGAAGGCCTCGAGATCGGCCAGCGGCGCCCGCGAAACCAGCACCAGGTTGGTATCGCGGGCATGCAGGTGGGACGGGTGGCCGATGTTGTCGACCAGGCAGGAGCAACCGTCGCAGCCTTCACCACGGTCCATGTGATACATGAAGTGGTAGACGATCAACTGGCTGCGCCCGTCGAACAACGCCTCCAGGCCGACCTCACCTTGCGGGCCCTGGAAGCGGTAGTCCTCTTCCACCAGCACCATGGGCAGGGCACGGCGGGCGCGGTTGAGCGCGTCGCGCTGGCGGGTCAGCGCCTTTTCCTGCTCGAGCAGTGCCTTGCGGGCGGCCAGCCACTGCTCACGCGTGGCGACCTCGGGGATATAACGACGGTCCATGAAGGTTCTCCTGCTGAACGAAGGCAGCTCAGTGCTGAGCGGCCGGGTCGACATCCAGTTGGCGAACCGGCCTCACTTCAACGCAGCCGACACGGGCGGCGGGAATGTGGCCGGCGAGCTGGATGGCCTCGTTGAGGTCACGCGCCTCGATCAGGTAGAAGCCGGCGAGCTGCTCCTTGGTTTCGGCGAAGGGGCCATCGGTGATGTCCAGCTTGCCGCCACGCATGCGCACGGTGGTGGCGGTCTGCACCGACTGCAAGGCCTCGGCGGCGAGCATGCGCCCGCTCTCCTGCACACGCTGGGCGTAGGTGTGACACTCGCTGTCATGCGGGCTGTCGGGGGAGCTGTGCAGCTCCTGTTCGTTGGCGTAAACCAGGCAGAGGTATTTCATGAGGCGCTCCAGTTCCTTGGCGGGTGGGTACTGGATAGTCGAACGCGGCGAGCTCATTTCGACATTGGCCGGAAAAACATCTTTGCAGCCGACGAACGGTAGGGTGCGCCGCGCGCACCCACCTCTCCGGATTGCACCTGCCCCTCCTTGCGCACCGACGAGTCGAAGTCTGTCGGCAACCTCGGTGCGCGCAGCCCCCCTACTCGGGGACTTCGACGCTGACGTGAATGGCGTCGTGACGCCAGAACTCCAGGTCGCAGTCGATGATGCGTCCGTGCTGGTCACGGTTGACGCGGGTGATGCGCAGCGCCGGGCTGCCGGGTGAAACCTTCAGGCTGGTCGCCGCCTCGGCATGCAGGGCGGTGGGCACCATGTCGAAGCGCACGCGGCCGTAGTGGATGCCGTATTCGCTGGCATAGAGGTCGGTCAGCGAGCGAGTCAGGTCGAACTCGAGAATGCCTGGGAAGTAGGCCGGATTCAGGTAGTGCTCGACATACAGCACCAGGCGCCCGTCGATGCGCCGCGCGCGGCACACCTGATAGACGCTCGACAGCGCCGGCAACTCCAGCACCTGGCAGATCTGCGCGGTAGCCGGCATCAGGCGCGCACTCAGGACCTCGGTCGCCGGCACCCGCCCCTGCTCGGCCACCATGGCGTGGAAGTGGGTACGCACCAGGGGGTTGTAAGCCACCCGTTGCGGCGAAACGAACCAGCCACGACGCTCCTCGCGATAGACCAGCCCCTGCGCCTCCAACTGGCCGAGCGCCTCGCGCAGGGTGATACGCGTGGTGTCGAACAACTCACTGAGCTTGCGCTCGGCCGGCAACTTGCTGCCGGAGGGCAACAGGCCCCGGTCGATCTGCTCCTGCAACGCACGGCAGATGAGGGTGACGGCCCGTGGCGCTTCTTCGCGCATCAATATTTCCCCTTTTGGACTAGTCCAGCCCCATCACAGGGCAAAAGTCACTCACTCAAACGGGTTACAAGACTAGGCAGTCTAGATGACTGATAGATGACAGCCTGGCTGCAAGCACGCTGCATGCCACCGCCACATCCATTCACAGCCCAATAAATCAGCGACTTATCCATGGTCTACGCTTGATGAGCGCGCCAGCGGACTGCTGCTAGACATCTGCCCGCCGTGGCTGGACATAAAACTGTCATCGAAGGCGCTTAGATTGGCTCGGGTATTGCTGATCTAGACCAACACTCTCACTGCAAAGGAGTTTCCAATGAAACAACTGCTGCTGGCTTCACTGATGGGCTCGGCCATCGCTCTGGCGACTTCCGCCATGGCCGAAGGCACCGACTTGCAGGCACTGGAAAAAGCCGCACGCGCCGAAGGCGCGGTGAATAGCGTGGGTATGCCTGACAGCTGGGCCAACTGGAAAGACACCTGGGCGGACCTGGCCAAGCTCTATGGCCTCAAGCACCAGGACACCGACATGAGCTCGGCGCAGGAAATCGCCAAGTTCGCCGCCGAGAAGGAGAACGCCACCGCCGACATCGGTGACGTCGGCGCCGCCTTCGGCCCCATCGCCGTACAACAGGGCGTGACCCAGCCGTACAAGCCGAGCACCTGGGCGCAGATTCCGGACTGGGCCAAGGACCAGGACGGTCACTGGATGCTGGCCTACACCGGCTCCATCGCCTTCATCGTCAACAAGCAACTGGTCAAGGACATCCCGCGCTCCTGGGCCGACCTCAAGACCGGCACCTACAAGGTTTCCGCCGGTGACGTGAGCACCGCTGCGCAAGCCGTGATCGGCGTACTGGCCGCCGCCATCGACATGGGTGGCAACGAGAGCAACGTGCAACCGGCGCTTGAGTTCTACGGCGACCTGGCCAAGCAGCGTCGCCTGTCGTTGGCCAACC
>CAMPIF010000324.1 GCA_946886245.1 Ectopseudomonas composti
CAGATCCCGAGCACCGGCAGCTGCTCCCGATCGGCCTCGGCCAGCAGCCACAGCGGCGGGCCGACCTGCACGCCCGGCTTAGCGAAGCTCGATCCAGAACTGAGCATGGGCCACCTCCATGAAGGCAAGAATGTCTTCGTCGATGCCCGGCACATCGGGGAAGCGCTGATGCAGGTTGCCGATGATCTCGGCCACCGAACGCTTGCCGTCGACCTGCTGGAGAATCTCGCTGGCACTGTCGTTGAGCTTGATCATGCCTTCCGGATAGAGCAGTACGTGGCAGCCCTGGGCCGGCTCGAACTGCAGGCGAAAGCCGCGGCGGATGGCAGGGATAGTGGGCAGGATGGCGGCGGTCATGCTTCTGACTCCAGGCTGGTGCGCGCGGCGCACCCTACAAAGGGCGCGTCGAACGGAAATGCGACCGTAGGGTGCGCCGTGCGCACCACTTGCTCGAAACTCATAAGGCTATACCCCGATGCCAGGCGCGCTCGGCCGTCACCGTGTGATACGGCGGGCGTTGCAGCTCGTAGGCCATGCTCATGGCATCGAGCATGCTCCACAGCACGTCGAGCTTGAATTGCAGGATCTGCAGCATGCGTTCCTGCGCTTCACGGGTACGGTAGTGCTCGAGGGTGATGCGCAGGCCATGCTCGACATCACGGCGCGCCTCTTTCAGGCGCTTGCGAAAGTAGTCGTAGCCGGTGGCGTCGATCCACGGGTAGTGCTGCGGCCAGGCATCCAGACGCGACTGATGAATCTGCGGGGCGAACAGTTCGGTCAGCGAACTACTGGCCGCCTCCTGCCAGCTGGCGCGGCGAGCGAAGTTGACGTAGGCATCGACGGCAAAACGCACGCCGGGCAATACCAGCGCCTGCGACAGCACCTGCTCGCGCTCGAGACCGACCGACTCGGCCAGGCGCAGCCAGGCCTCGATGCCGCCCTCCTCGCCCGGCGCCCCATCGTGATCGAGGATGCGCTGAATCCACTCGCGCCGCGTCTCGCGATCCGGGCAGTTGGCGAGGATCGCCGCATCCTTCAGCGGGATGTTGACCTGGTAGTAGAAACGGTTGGCCACCCAGCCCTGGATCTGCTCGCGGGTGGCGCGTCCTTCGTACATCGCACGATGGAACGGATGATGAATGTGGTACAGCGCGCCCTTGGCGCGCAGCGCCTGCTCGAATTCGGCAGGTGTCATGGCAGGTTGGCTCATCAAGACACTCCGGTACGCATTGCCGTAGGGTGCGCCGTGCGCACCAATGCTAGCCATCTGAATTGCTGGTACGCACAGCCTGGGCGGCCCCGCACACCCTACAAAACGATGCTCATGCCATCGAACGCGACCTCGATGCCGTGCGCATCCAGCTCGGCACGCTCGGGCGAATCCAGGTCGAGAATCGGGTTGGTGTTGTTGATATGAATGAGGATCTTGCGTGCGCTCGGCAGGCCGTCGAGCACCTCGATCATCCCGCCCGGGCCGCTCTGGCAGAGATGGCCCATCTCGCTGCCGAGCTTGTCGCCGACCTCGCACAGGCGCATCTCGTCGTCGCGCCACAGGGTGCCGTCCACCAACAGGCAGTCGGCGCGGCGCATCCAGCTCAGCAAGTGCTCGTCCACCTGGCCGAGACCGGGGGCGTAGAACAGGCTGCGGCCGCTGCGCCGGTCCTCGATGAACAGGCCGATGTTATCGCCCGGGTGCGGATTGCCACGATGCGGCGAATACGGCGGTGCGCTGCTGCGCAGGGCGATGGCAGTGATGCTCAGCGCCGGGCACGCGGGAATGCTGAAGGGCTTGGCGTCCAGCTCGATCAGGCGATGCTGCAGGCCACCGTTCCAGTGGCTGAGCATGTTGAACAATGGAAAGCCGCTGGTCAGGTCCTGATGCACCATCTCCGTACACCAGACCTCATGCGGACAACCTTCGCGCAGGGTCAACAGGCCCGTGCAGTGGTCGATCTGGCTGTCGAGCAAGACGATGCCGGCGATGGCCGTGTCACGCAGCTTGCGCGCCGGTTGCAGCGCCGGAAAGGCTTCGATCTGCGCGCGGATGTCCGGCGAGGCATTGCATAGGATCCACTGCTGAGCGTCATCGGAAATGGCGATGGACGACTGGGTGCGCGGTTGCGCCCGCAGCGTACCGGTGCGCAGGCCACGGCAATTGCGGCAGTTGCAGTTCCACTGGGGGAAGCCACCGCCAGCGGCGGAGCCGAGAATCTGGATATGCATGGAAGTCACCAGCGGGGATGCCCCGGACGAGCCGGGGCCAGGAGCGATCAGCGGTTGGCGAAATACATCGTCACTTCGAAGCCAATACGCAGATCGGTGTAGGCGGGTTTAGTCCACATGATGCGGTCCTCTTGTTATTGAGCCGGGGCATTCCGGCAACCCCATTAAGCCCCCGCCAGGCAAGAGGCCAAATGGTACTTTGGGAGGAGATTTGGCTGGCATTGGTAGGTAGGCGGCAGGGCTTTGCCAGACGCGCATGCAAGCTGCGGGTAGCCCGGATGAAATCCGGGAAGTATCGAGGTCATCCCCGGATTGCATCCGGGCTACGAAACGGGGCGCGGGGCCGGCCCTATCGCGGATCAATCCGCTCCTACCAGTCAGACGCGTGCTGCATCAGCGCGCTTTCTTTGCAGGCGCCAATAAAAAACGCGGCCGAAGCCGCGTCGCGATAAACATCTGCCGGCCCATCCGCCAGGGTGCGCTGCGCGCAACGAGGTCGGGCACCGGCAAGCGGTGCGCACAGCGCACCCCACGCTCTCAAGAAGGCCGCACACCGGAGCGAGCATGCGGCCTGGTGGGTCTTAGAAGAAGCCCAGCGGGTTGATGTCGTAGCTGACCAGCAGGTTCTTGGTCTGCTGGTAGTGGTCGAGCATCATCTTGTGGGTTTCACGGCCGACGCCGGACTTCTTGTAGCCACCGAAGGCGGCATGCGCCGGGTACAGGTGGTAGCAGTTGGTCCACACGCGGCCGGCCTTGATCGCCCGGCCCATGCGGTAGGCGACGTTCATGTCGCGGCTCCACACGCCGGCACCGAGGCCGAACTCGGTGTCGTTGGCAATCGCCAGGGCTTCGGCTTCGTCCTTGAAGGTGGTCACACCGATCACTGGCCCGAAGATCTCTTCCTGGAACACGCGCATCTGGTTGGTGCCCTTGAGCAGGGTCGGCTGGATGTAGTAACCGCTGGCCAGGTCGCCATCCAGGCGCTCGGCGGCGCCACCGGTAAGCACCTGCGCGCCTTCCTGCTGGGCGATCTCCAGGTAGCTCAAGATTTTGTCGAACTGCTGCTGCGAGGCCTGGGCGCCGACCATGGTCTCGGTGTCCAGCGGGTTGCCGCGCTTGATCTGCTTGACCTTCTTCATCACCTCGACCATGAAGGCGTCGTAGATCGACTCCTGCACCAGCGCGCGCGACGGGCAGGTGCACACCTCGCCCTGGTTGAAGAAGCCCAGCACCAGCCCCTCGGCAGCCTTCTCGATGAAGGCCGGCTCGGCGTTCATGATGTCGGCAAAGAAGATGTTCGGCGACTTGCCGCCCAGCTCGACGGTGGATGGGATGATGTTCTCGGCGGCGCACTTGAGGATGTGCGAGCCGACCGGGGTGGAGCCGGTGAAGGCGATCTTGGCGATGCGCTTGCTGGTCGCCAGCGCTTCACCGGCTTCGCGACCGAAGCCCTGGACGATGTTGAGCACGCCCGGCGGCAGTAGGTCGCCGATCAACTCGACGAACAGGGTGATCGACAGCGGCGTCTGCTCGGCCGGCTTGAGCACGATGGCGTTGCCGGCAGCCAGGGCCGGCGCCAGTTTCCAGGCCGCCATCAGCAGCGGGAAGTTCCACGGGATGATCTGCCCGACCACGCCCAGCGGCTCGTGGAAGTGATAGGCCACGGTGCCTTCGTTGATCTCGGCGGTGCTGCCTTCCTGAGCACGGATGCAGCCGGCGAAGTAGCGGAAGTGGTCGGCCGCCAGCGGTACGTCGGCATTCAGCGTCTCACGCACGGCCTTGCCGTTGTCCCAGGTCTCGGCCACGGCCAGCAGTTCGAGGTTGGCTTCGATGCGGTCGGCGATCTTCAGCAGGATGTGCGAACGCTCCTGCACGCTGGTGCGGCCCCAGGCATCGGCGGCGGCATGCGCGGCGTCCAGCGCCTTGTCGATATCGGCAGCATTGGAACGGGGGAATTCGGCGATCACCGAGCCATCGACCGGGCTGGTGTTGCTGAAGTACTGGCCACTGAGCGGCGCGACGAATTCACCGCCGATGTAGTTGCCGTAGCGCGGCTTGAGGGTGACGACGGCGCCTGCGGAACCCGGTTTCGCGTAAATCATGATGATGACCTCTCTTGTTGTCGGAGCCCGCTGCCAATCGGGGAAGCGAGTCATGGTTCGATCTTAGGAAGCCCCCGGAAACCTCGGTATGCGCCCATGGCACAGATCGCCTAGTCATTTGGTAGTAGAGCGGCAAGAGCGCTCTGGCACGGGCTTTTGGCAGCGAGGCACGAGGCTGTGGAAGCTATAGGCTAGACCCGTTCGCCTGGTCTTGCGTTGCCGAACGCGAAAATCCGCCGTGGTATTTCACAGCGACTCGGCGCGGGCAGGCAGGCGCCGGAAACGACGATGGCCGGACAGAGTCCGGCCATCGTCTGACACCTCAAGCAATCAGCGCTTGGCCACCAGCTCCTTCGGCAGCTTGAAGGTCCAGAGCATGCCGCCCTGGTTCAGGTGCTTGACGCGCTTGGCCACCTCGCCGCCCCACAGCGGTACCGCGCCACCCCAGCCGGACAGCACCGAGACGTACTGCTCGCCGTCCATTTCCCAGGTCACGGGCGAGCCGATCACGCCCGAGCCGGTCTGGAATTCCCAGACTTTCTCGCCGGTCTTGGCGTTGAACGCCTGCAGGTAGCCTTCCGGGTTGCCGGTGAACACCAGGTTGCCCTTGGTGGTCAGCACCCCACCCCACAGCGGCGCGTAGTTCTTGTGACGCCAGACTTCCTTGCCGGTTTTCGGGTCGATGGCACGCAGCACGCCGATGTAGTCCTCGTTGAGCGGTTTGATGGTGAAGCCGGCGCCCAGGTAGGCCGCGCCCTTCTTGTAGGCGATATCCTCGTTCCAGATATCCATGCCCCACTCGTTGGACGGCACGTAGAACAGGCCGGTGTCCTGGCTGTAGGCCATGGGCATCCAGTTCTTCGCGCCGAGGAAGGCCGGTGCGGAGAACACGCTCTGGCCCTTCTCCTTCGCGCTCGGCGAGCCGGGACGGTTGCTGTCGTCGTAGATCGGCCGGCCATTCTCGTCCAGGCCCTTGGCCCAGGTGATCTTGTCGACGAAGGGGAAGCCACGGATGAACTTGCCGTTGGTGCGGTCGAGAACGTAGAAGAAGCCGTTACGGTCCGCGGTGCCGGCAGCCTTGATGGTCTTGCCGCCGTCCTGGTAATCGAAGGAGATCAGCTCGTTGACGCCGTCGAAGTCCCAGCCGTCATGTGGCGTCGACTGGAAGTGCCATTTGATCGAGCCATCGTCCGGGTTCAATGCCAGGCGGGACGACGAGAACAGGTTGTCACCCGGGCGCAGG
>CAMPIF010000325.1 GCA_946886245.1 Ectopseudomonas composti
AAGCAAGAAAGGTGTGGCGCCCGTAAGGGGCGCAACCCAAACGCTCAGCGCACGCAGTAACGGATAGTGCTAAGCCCGTGAGCAAGACGCACACAAACTTGCCAGTCCGGTGTCAACCCGGACGTTCCCCAAACTATGCGAAGAACCTTTTTTTTGCATGCCTTCAGCGCGGCGTGATGCCTCTCAGCCTTTTTGCACGTTGCGAATCAGAAAGCTCAGCGCCTTGGCCAACTCACCAGCGCCCTGGTGATCGCGCACGATACTCAGCAGCGCACTGCCATCAGCCGGATTGAACAGCACGCAGCGGATACCGCCGGTCGGACACTCGTAGCGGATGAACGGATCGATACCGAATACCGGCACGCGCTGATTGCGCACCGAGAGGACGGTGCCCTGCGCGCCGCGACTCTCCTCACGCAGGATAAGCTCGCCGGCATTGCCGATATTGAAGCGGTACAGCAGGTCCTGCCGCTGCGCCTGGCCAACCTGGTAACCCGCGCGCAGGGCGTAGGTTTCCAGCAATGCGTTGCTGTGCGCGAGCAACGCATGGCGCTCGTTGTCGGCCAGATAAAGACGCTTGAGCCCGTCCAGATAAGCGGCCTGCTCGGCGCCCTGCAGCGTCGCCGCATCATCGGCGCCGGCAACCGCGGGTATGGCCGTAAAAAGTGCTCCGCCAAGCAGCATGGCCATGAGTTTTCTTGTCAGTCTCGCTTGCATGATGCACCCTTGCCGAACGCTATAGTGAAGTAGGCCTGAGCCCTAGCCTCCGTCCGTGCCGCTGCGCCCTCTGGCAGCAGCGGCCCTGTACTGAGAACGGATGCCTCGCCTGGTCAGCATACTGGAAGCCCGCCGCCCAATGAAAAGCCATCCCGATGCCAGCGCACGCTCGGCAGCCGAGGTTGTGACGCAGTTGCCAGTGCCCTCGCGGCTTGGCATGTTGCGTTTCGAGCGCTTGAATGAGCCGAGCTGGGCACTGCTGTTTCTCGACCCGGCCTGCGAGCGCCAACTGGGCATCTGCGCCAGCGATCTCTGCGCGCTGGTGGATGCCCCCTACGCCAGTCTGATGGAGCCCGAGGCGCGCTATCGTCTGCACGACGCCATCCAGCAGCAACTGCTGCAAGGCCCGCATTACCTGGTGCGCTACACCCTGCATACACCGCAAGGGGCGCTGACCCTGCTGGAGATGGGCGAACCCTTCAAGCAGCACAACCGCCAGTTGCTGCGCGGCTATCTGCTGGTAGCGGACGAGAGCCTCGATCAGTACGCCCCTGCCGAACAGGAGCTGCACACGCAGAATCAGCAACTGCGCAACTCGCTGCAGCAATATCAGCGTACCCAGAATGATCACCTGCAACACCTCGCCCGTTCACGCACCCAGCAGCAACTGATCGTGCGCCTGGCGCGCCAGCGCTACACCTCCAGCGACCCACAGCAGGAAGCGGCCGAACTGATCACCCAGGCCGCCTGCGAGGTCTACGGTGTCGCCCGCGCCGGTATCTGGAAGCTGGGCAGCCAGCACCTGGACTCCGTGTCGCTTTATCGCCGCGACCTGGACCGCCACGAACAACTACCGTCGATAAACGCGCGGAATTTCCCGCAGTATCTGCAAGCACTGCACAGCGGCCGCGCCATCGACGCGCACGACGCCCAGCGCGATCCGCGCACCTGCGAACTGACCGCCGGCTACCTGCAGCCGTTGAACATCTGCTCGATGCTCGACGCCAGCATACGCATCGAAGGCGAAGTGGTCGGCGTACTCTGCCTGGAGCATATCGGCGGCATACGCACCTGGCAGGCCGACGAGATCGCCTTCGCCGGCGAGCTGGCCGATCAGTTCGCCCAGGTGCTGATCAACCAGCAGAAACGCAGCGCCACCAGCGCCCTGCATCTGTTCCAGCGCGCCGTCGAACAGAGCGCCAGTGCCTTTCTGCTGGTCGACCGCGACGGCCGGGTGGAGTACGTCAACCCCAGCTTCACGGCCATCACCCTGTACAGCAGCGACGAGGTCTGCGGCCACCGCCTCTCCGAGCTGCCGGCGCTGAACAACCTCAGCGACCTGCTGTTCGATGCCAGCTCCAGTCTCGCCGAGCACAGCAGCTGGCAAGGCGAGTTCCGCAGCCGACGCAAGAATCTGGAGCCCTACTGGGGGCATCTGTCGATATCCAAGGTGTATGGCGACGACGGCGAGCTGACCCACTACATCGGCATCTACGAAGACGTCACCGAAGCCAAGCTGGCGCAGCAGCGCATCGAACGCCTGGCCTATACCGACAACCTGACCAACCTGGGCAATCGCCGCTCGTTCATCCGCAGCCTCGAACAACGCTTCGCTCAGCATACGCAGCAGCCGCTCGTCCTGCTGCTGGTGGACATCGACAACTTCAAGCGGATCAACGACAGCCTCGGCCACCAGACCGGCGACAAGCTGCTCTCGGCCCTGGCCCGACGCCTGCGCAACAGCCTCGGCGCCCAGGGCACACTGGCACGCTTCGCCAGCAACGAATTCGCCATCCTGCTCGACGGTTGCGACCAGGACAGCGGCCTGCGCGTCGCTCATCAGGTGCTGCAGACCCTGGACAAGCCGCTGTTCGTCGACAACCAGCTGATCAGCATCACCGGCTCGCTCGGCCTGGCCCTGGCCCCGGAGCATGGCGACGACCCGCAGACGCTGATGAAGCACGCCGGCCTGGCCCTGCACAAGGCCAAGGCCAACGGCAAGCATCAGGTGCAGCTGTTCACCGAGGAGCTCAATGCCGAGGCCAACTACAAGCTGTTCGTCGAGAACAACCTGCGCCGAGCCTTGACCCAGAGTGAACTGGAGGTCTTCTACCAGCCCAAGCTGTGCCTGAAAAACGGCCAGTTGCTGGGGTTGGAGGCGCTGCTGCGCTGGCACCATCCGGAGAAGGGCATGATCCGCCCTGACCAGTTCATCAGCGTCGCCGAGGAAACCGGCCTGATCATTCCCATTGGCAAATGGGTCGTACGCCAGGCCTGCCGCATGAGCAAGCAGATCGCCGCCATCGGCATGGGCGAACTGCAGGTGGCGATCAATCTGTCGCCCAAGCAGTTCTCCGATCCGGATCTGGTCGGCTCCATCGCCGCCATCCTGCACGAAGAACAGCTCGACCCGCGCCTGCTGGAACTGGAACTGACCGAGAGCCTGCTACTGGAAGCCACCGAGGACACCCGCCACCAGCTCGGCCGCCTCAAGAGCCTGGGCCTGACCCTGGCCATGGACGACTTCGGCACCGGCTATTCCTCGCTCAGCTACCTGAAGAAATTCCCCATCGACGTGATCAAGATCGATCGCAGCTTCATCAAGGACATTCCCGACAACCAGGACGACATGGAGATCACCTCAGCAGTGATTGCCATGGCCCACAACCTCAAGCTCAAGGTGGTCGCAGAAGGTATCGAGACTGGCGCCCAGCTCGGTTTCCTGCGCCGCCAGCAATGCGACGTAGGCCAAGGCTACCTGTTCGACAAGCCGATTCCCGGCCGCGAACTGATCGACAGCCTGCGCCGCTACCCCTGCCGGCCACAGGCTGACCAACGGACGTAATACGCCTTTCTGCGCGTAGTCCACTACCCACCCACTTCCAGGAGACCGTCATGGTTCTGCGTTCCCAGATTCTCGTTAACAAGGATGTCCTGCCAACTGCCGAGCAGGCCTTGCCCGGCCGCCCAGAGGCGATGCCAGTGGCAGACACTCACTATGTCAACGGCAACCCGATCAAGGCGCCCTTCCCCGCAGGCCTGCAACAGGCGGTATTCGGTCTCGGCTGCTTCTGGGGCGCCGAAAGACGCTTCTGGCAACAGCCTGGCGTGTTCAGCACGGCGGTCGGCTATGCCGGTGGCCTCACGCCCAACCCCACCTACGAGGAAGTCTGCTCGGGCCTGACCGGGCACACCGAAGTGGTGCTGGTGGTGTTCGATCCGCAGCAGACCAGCTTCGAAGCGCTGCTCAAGGTGTTCTGGGAAGTGCATAACCCGACGCAGGGCATGCGTCAGGGCAACGACCAGGGTACCCAGTACCGCTCGGCGATCTACTGCCAGGACGACGCTCAACTGAGCGCCGCCAAAGCCAGCCAGGCACGCTTCCAGGCTGAGCTGGACAAGGCTGGAGTGGGCAGCATCACCACTGAAATCGCCGAGGCACCGACCTTCTACTACGCCGAGACCTATCACCAGCAATACCTGGCGAAGAATCCGGGCGGCTATTGCGGCCTGGGCGGAACAGGCGTATGTCTACCCCCTGAATATTGAACATGGGTGACGGGTCGTGGAGCTGAGCAGCATTTCCAGCCAGGTAGCGAGTCAGGCATCGGCGCAGATCTCCGCGCAGATGTCGCTTGTGCTGCTGCGCAAGACGCTGGAGCTGCAGGCCGCCAATATCACCGGGCTGGTGCAGTCAGCTGCACCGGTCAGCGCCCCCGGCAATCCGCCCAACCTGGGCAACAGCATCGATGTGATGGCCTGAACAACTAATGTCTTCAGGCCATCAGCCGGACTAAACTGCGGGCAACCAGCCATCTATCGACGAGCCCGGCATGCCCGCCACTCTCCCCACCATCACCCCCGATCAGCTTTGTGTCGGCCTCTACGTTCATCTGGAACTGAGCTGGTGGGAGCATGATTTCGCCTTCAGCAATTTCAAGATCAAGGACGAAGCGCAGATTCGCGCCTTGCGCGCGCTCAACCTGAGGCAGCTGCGCTATGACCCTGCGCGCAGCGATTGCCCGCCCGCGTCTCTGGTCGACAGCGTCACCACCGCTCCTGTCGAAGAACCGCCGGTCGACCCGGAACGTCAGGCACGCCTGGAACGCGTGGAGAAACTGCGCCACCTGCGCAGCCGCCTGGCCGAGGTGGATCGCCGCTTCATCGAGGCCAGCCAACGCATCAAGACGCTCAACCAGACCCTGCGCAGCCGCCCGGAAGACGCCATGCGCCAGGCCGGAGCAATCGTCGGCGAGATGGTCGAGACGCTGCTCGGCGCCCCCGGCGTGGTGCTGCATGGCATCACGGGCAAGGCGGCCGAGGACAGTTACTTCCATGCCCTCAACGTCACCGTGTTGTCCCTGCTGCTCGGGCGCCAGCTCGGACTCGACAGCGAGGCCTGTCATAGCCTCGGCCTCGGCGCCCTGTTGCACGATATCGGCAAGCTGGAAGTGCCGAGCAAGGTGCTGCTCAAGCCCGAACCCTTGAGCCGCCCGGAGCAGCAACTGCTGCAGATGCACACCGACTTCGGCCTGCGCATGGGGCAGAAACTGATGCTCGATGACGAGGTGCTGCGCATCATCCACGAACATCACGAGCACTGTGACGGCAGTGGCTACCCGCGCGGGCTGCGCGAGGCCGGCATCGGTCGCCTGAGTCGTCTGGTGGCCATCACCAACCATTTCGACGGGCTGTGCAACCCGCTCGACCCGCGCCGGGCGCTGAGCCCACACGAAGCCCTGGCGCTGATGTTCAAGCAGCAGCGTGAGCGCTTCGATGAGGTGGCGTTGAAGGCCTTCGTTCGCGTGATGGGCATCTACCCACCAGGCAGCCTGGTGCAGCTGGAAGA
>CAMPIF010000326.1 GCA_946886245.1 Ectopseudomonas composti
CCACTTTAGAGTGCCTGACGAACATACAAGCCCGGATGCAATCCGGGAGCGGCAGTCACCGGATCACGTCCGCACCACAGATCAGAGCACGTTGGGTTCGATTTCCAGCTCTACCCCAAACCGCTCCAGGATATCGCCCTGGATACGCTGAGCCAGGTGCAGCAGTTGCGCCCCAGTGGCGTTGCCATAGTTGACCAGCACCAGCGCCTGCAAACGATGCACACCGGCATCACCCTCACGCACGCCCTTCCACCCTGCCCGTTCGATCAACCAACCCGCGGCCAGCTTGGCCAGACCAGCGCCAGCCGGATAGCTGACCAGATCGGCATGCTCGCCGCGAATGCGCTCGGCCAATTCGAATGGCACCAGCGGATTCTTGAAGAAGCTGCCGGCGTTACCCAGCTCGGCGGGATCCGGCAGTTTTTCGCTGCGAATGGCGCAGATTGCCCGGCTGACGTCGCTCGCGGTGGGCGCTTCCACGCCCATCTCGGCGAGACGCTGGCGCACCGGACCGTAATCCAGACGCAGCGAAGCCAGACGGCTCAGACGAAAGCGCACGCGCAGGATCAGCCAGCGCCCAGCTTCGCGCTTGAACAGGCTGTCGCGATAGGCGAAGGCGCATTCATCAAGCGCGAAGTCACGCAGCTCGCCGGTCTGCCTATCCAGCGCGGTCAGGCCAGCGAACAGATCCTTGATCTCCACACCATAGGCACCGATGTTCTGCATCGGCGCCGCGCCGACGGTGCCGGGAATCAGGCTGAGGTTTTCCAGGCCGTTCAGGCCCTGTGCCAGGCTCCACTGCACGAACGGATGCCAGGGCTCGCCGGCCTCGGCCTCCAGCAGCACCTGCTCGCCGTCGTCCTCGAGGATACGAATGCCGCGGCTGGCCATACGCAGCACCAACGCCTCGACATCACGGGTGAGCAGCAGATTGCTGCCACCGCCAATCACCAGCAGTGGCAAGCCCTGCTGACTCGCCAGGCTCAGCGCCTCGCGTACATCGTCATCGTCCTGCGCTTCGGCGAAACGCCGTGCATGCACATCGACACCGAAGCTGTTGAAGGCCTTGAGCGAAACGTCGCTCTGCAGATTCAGGCTCACAGGCGCCCCTTGATCTCGATCAGCAACGCGTCACTGGCTTGCTCGATCAGGTCCAGCACCTGCTCGAAGCCATCCTCGCCACCGTAGTAAGGATCAGGCACCTCATCCAGCGTCAGCGCGTAGCGACGCAGGTAGAGATCCAGATCGGCACAGCCATCGGCAGGGCGCAATGCCTCGAGGTTGCGCAGGTTGCTCTGGTCCATGGCCAGAATCAGGTCGAAACGCTGGAAATCGGCAGCTTCGACCTGGCGCGCACGCTGCGCGGACAGGTCATAACCACGGCGCAGGGCTGCCTGACGCGTGCGACTGTCGGGCGCCTTGCCGACATGCCAGTCGCCGGTTCCGGCGGAGTCCACCTGGACCCGATGGTCCAGACCAGCCGCGCGCAGCTTGTGGCGAAAAACGCCCTCGGCCGTGGGCGAACGGCAGATGTTGCCCAGACAGACAAAAAGAACCTTCATCAGGCCCCCAGCAGGTTGCGCACCCGCTCCAGGTCTTCGGCGGTGTCCACGCCGGCCGCCGGTGCTTCAAGGGCATCAGCGACATGAATACGTACGCCGTTGTACAACGCGCGCAGTTGCTCCAGACACTCGGTGTCTTCCAGCCAGCACGGGCCCCAGGCGACGAAGTCATGCAGGAAGCCGGCGCGGTAGGCGTAGATGCCGATATGACGGCGATATGGCACGCCGGCCGGCAGCACATCGCGACTTCTGGCAAAGGCATCGCGCGCCCAGGCCAACGGCGCACGACTGAAGGTCAGGGCCAGGCCATTTTTGTCCGCGACCACCTTGACCACATTGGGATTGAACAGCGCGGTGACGTCCTCGATGGGCTCGGCCAGGGTGGCGATACCGGCCTGCGGGTTGGCCGCCAGGTTGGCCGCCACCTGATCGATGATCACAGGCGGAATCAGCGGCTCATCACCTTGCACGTTGACCACGATGGCATCGGCAGGCAGACCAAGCTGGGTGGCCACTTCGGCCAGGCGGTCGGTGCCGGAGTTGTGATCCTCGCGGGTCAGCAGCACCTCGGCGCCGAAGGCCTGGCAGGCTTCGACGATGCGTGCATCGTCGGTAGCGACCACTACACGATTGGCAGAGCTCTTCTGCGCCTGCTCCCAGACGTGCTGCACCATGGGCTTGCCGGCGATGTCCTGCAGCGGCTTGCCGGGCAGGCGGGTGGAGGCGTAACGGGCAGGAATGACGACGGTGAAGGCTGCGCTCATTTACTTGTCCAGACGCTCGTCGGTATTCAGGGTGCGGGCTTCGCTTTCCAGCATCACCGGAATGCCGTCGCGAATCGGATAGGCCACGCCGGCGCCCTTGCTGATCAGTTCGGTCTTGTCTTCGGAAAGCTGCAGCGGGCCTTTGCAGATCGGGCAGGCGAGGATATCGAGTAGTTTGAGGTCCATGGCGCAGTCCTTGATGGGGTCATCAAGACCCCGGTATGAGGCGGGCCAACTCTTTATCCAGCCAGTCGACGAAAGCCTGCGTGGGCACGGCGTCGACGGCCAGGTACCACCAGTCGGCGGCGGCGAAGGCCCGGCATTTGACCGCATCCTTCTCGGTCATCAGCAGTGGCAGCGACGGCTCGAAGCTGAGCTGCGCGGCATCGTACTGGGCATGGTCGGCGAAGGGATGCGGAACCGGGCGCCAGTTTAGCGCTTCGAGGGTATTGAAGAAACGTTGCGGGTTGCCGATACCGGCCACCGCATGCACCGCCTGACCGTGCGGCAGATGATCGAGGCCGACGCGCTCACCGCTGGCCAGGTTGACCAGGGCGGTGGGCTGCAAGCGAAAGGTGTAGCCATCGGCGCGATCCGCCTCAGCACCGTTGAACAGCACAGCATCCACCTCGTCCAGACGCTCGGCCGGCTCGCGCAGTGGCCCGGCCGGCAGGCAGCGGCTATTGCCCAGGCCACGCGCGGCGTCGATCAAAACCAGTTCCAGATCGCGTGCCAGGCGATAGTGCTGCAGGCCGTCGTCGCAGAGGATCAGGTCCAGTGACTCCTCGGCCAGCAGCGCACGCACGGCGCGACTGCGATCCGGGTCGATCATCAAGGGCACACCCGTACGCTGGACGATCAGCAGCGGCTCGTCACCCGCCTGCGCCGCCGGCTGCTCGGCGCGCACCCGCCACGGCAGACTGGGTGGCGTGGCGCCGTAACCACGGCTGACCACGCCGACCCTGAGGCCACGGGCACGACAGTGTTCGATCAGAAAGAGAATGAGCGGCGTCTTGCCGGTGCCACCCACCGTGATGTTGCCCACCACCAGCACGGGCACCGGGGCACGGTAGATATCGCCTTCGCCAGCCAGGAAACGCGCGCGCTTGCCCTGCACCACGCGGCGATACAGCCACTCCAGCGGACGCAGCAGCGTCAGCGCCGGGTGGCCGCGATACCAGGCCTCGAGCAAGCGATCAGCAGCGCTCACTCAAGGGGTTTCCTGTGCTTCCACCGTGGTGATGCGCAGGTGCGAGAAGCCCAGCTTGCCGGCCGCATCCATCGCAGTGATCACCGACTGGTGCGGAGTCTTGCCGTCGGCACTGATGATCAGCGGCAGGCTGTTGTCGCCATCGGATTCCTTCTGCAGTGCCGCCATGAGATTGCTCAGGTTGCTCTCCAGCAGTGCTTTGCCATTGACCGAAAACGCGCCGTCGGCGCCGATCAGCACCTCGACCTGCTTGAGCTCGGTCTGTTCGGGCGGCGTGCCACTGGCCGCCTCGGGCAGATCGACCTTGAGCTGGGTCTCGCGGGTGAAGGTGGTGGTGACCACGAAGAACAGCAGCAGGATGAATACCACGTCGATCAACGAGGCCAGGTTGATCTCGACGTTCTCCCGCGGTTTGCGCCGGAATTTCACGCCTTGCCCTCACCCAGGTCGACGTCGCGATCTCCCTGCACCATTTCCACCAGCTTGATCGCTTCCTGCTCCATGCCGACCACCAGCTCGTCGACGCGACGCTGCAGGTAGCGATGGAAAAACAGTGCCGGGATCGCCACCATCAGACCGGCCGCCGTGGTGATCAGCGCCTTGGAGATACCACCGGCGAGCATCGGCGCGTTGGCCATGCCCGAGCCCATGAAGGAGCTGAAGATCTCGATCATGCCCAGCACGGTGCCGAGCAGGCCAAGCAGCGGCGCGATGCCGGCAATGGTGCCGAGGGCATTGAGGTAGCGTTCCAGGTCATGGATGACGCGGGCTGCTGCCTCCTCGATGCACTCTTTCATGATCTCGCGACCATGTTTGGAGTTGGCCAGGCCGGCGGCGAGAATCTGCCCCAACGGCGAATCTTCGCGCAGTTCCTTGAGCTTCTGGTTGTTGAGTTTCTTGTCCTTGATCCAGCGCCAGACCTGAGCCAGCAAATTGGCCGGGGTGACGCGGGCGGGCCGCAGGGTCCACAGGCGCTCGGCGACGATGCCGGCAGCAGCGATGGAACAGAGAATGATCGGCAGCATCATCCAGCCGCCAGCTTTGACCAGTTCCCACACGGTAGAGAATCCCCCTCGAAAAAGTGGCGCCACTCTAGCATAGGGTGCCGCCCTCGCCGACCGTCGCCGTTCTCATTTTTACCGCCAGAAACGTGGCTCGCGTCGCAACCCATGCGGCGCAGCATGCTCACCCAGACGCAAATGCAGAGCGCCGTCCAATGCAGTGTCATGGACCTCGACACCGGCTGCCCGATAGCGCTCCAGTACCTGCGGGTGAGGATGCCCAAAGGCATTGTGGCGGCCGCGGGTGATCAGCGCATGCTGCGGCGCGACAGCATCGATGAAGGCTCGGCTGGATGACGTGCGGCTGCCGTGATGAGGCGCCAGCAACCACTGGGAGGCCAGGGGAAAGTCGGCCTGCATCAGCGCGCGCTCGGCCAGGATGTCGATGTCACCGGTCAACAGCAGGCGCTCGCCACCGGCCTCCACCTGCAGCACGCAGGAGCGCTGATTACCGGAGCTGGCCCGCTGCCACTGCCACAGCCTGAAAGTCACGCCATTCCATTGCCAGCTTTGCCCCGACTGGCAAGCCTCAGCGCCGAGCGCCTTGGCCACCCGCAGCGGCTCGCCACTGATGACCCGCGCCACCGGCATCCCGGCCTTGATCGCAGCGGCGCCACCGACATGATCATTGTCGGCATGACTGAGCAGCATCAGATCGAGACGCCTGAGGTTCATCGCACGCAAGGAAGGCAGGACAATGCGCTCACCGGTATCGAAATCGCCGAAGCGTGGCCCGGCGTCGTACAGCAGGCTGTGGTCTCGGGTGCGTACCAGCACCGCCAGCCCCTGCCCCACATCCAGCACCCAGACATCGGCACGGCCATCGTCCAGTTGCTGAGTGGGCAACAACAAGGCAGGCAACAACAGCGCAAGGCCGGGTAGACGCAGCGGCACCCCGGCAGGCAGCAGGAACAACAAGGCACCTGCCGCTGCCAGTCCTGCATCGCCTCGAGCCACTGCGTCGGGTCG
>CAMPIF010000327.1 GCA_946886245.1 Ectopseudomonas composti
GGTGTTGAAGCCCGGCAGGGTGAACACGCTCATGACCATGCCGCGTACACCGGGCGCCATGATGAAGCGATCATCGGTGCCGGCCAGGTGGCCGATCAGGGCACGATAGAACTCGGATTTGCCGTGCTTGTAGAAGCCGATCGAGGTGTACAGCTCGGCGATGTGCTTGCCCGGCAGGATGCGCTTGAGAAAGCCGACGAACTCGGCCGGAATCGCCACATCCACCATGAAGTAGCTGCGGGTGAAGGAGAAGATGATCGACACCTCCGCCTCGTCGGTGATCGCCGCGTCGGCCTGGATGCCCTGTCCTTCGCGGTGCAGCAACGGGACCGCCAGAGGCCACTGTTCCTCGCGGTTGTAGATGCGCCCGACCAGATAGGCGCCCTTGTTGCGGTACAGCACCGAGGAAAACAACTCGATGCACAGCTGCGGGTCCTTGCAGACCCAGTCCGGCAGGCTGGCGCGCAGCTGCGCCTCCAGGCGCAGCAGGTCGCGGGGCAGATCCTCGTAGGGCGCATCGAAACGGTAATCGTCGAAGATCGCCTGCAATGTCGGGAGTAGTTCGCCAGCGGGTCGATAGCTGCGCGTCTGCGCCGCGCTGGGCTGCTTACGCAGGGACGGTCGCGTGGTGTGGATGAACATGCAGCCATCGCTGATCTGGTCATGGCTGAACAGGCTGCAGAAGATCGAGTTGAACCAGGTTTCCGCCAACTCGTCGTCGAAACGCCGATCGATCAGGGCGATGTAGGCGCTCTTGACCAGCGGCCACTGCGCTACTTCCAGCAGCGAGGCGTCGAACCCTTGCAGCAGACGCTCGCGGGTTTCTCCGACCTTCTCTTCGTACAGGTTGATACGCGCCGCCGAGGCTTGCTGAGCCTCCTGCCACTGCGCCTGCTCGAAGCGTACGCGCGCACCATCGGTGATCTGACGAAAATGCTCGCGATAGTCGTCGAAGCCATCGAGGATCAGGCGAGCGATCTCGCCGGCCGGCCATTGCTGCGCCATGGAAGTGCCTCGCAGGGAAATGAATGAAGCGAGCTTAGCCGCAAAGCCGGCCAAACGTAGCCCGGATGCAATCCGGGAACTATCGTCCAGGTCTTCGCGGATTTCATCCGGGCTGCGGGCTGGCACAAACCTCGTTCGAAAGCACGATGCGGATTGCCAGAACCCCGGCCAGCGGCAACACTCTCGGCCCCACCCTGCCGGATACTTCGCCTTGCGTACCGCCGATATGTTTCGCCTGCTGTTGCTCGCCGCCATCTGGGGCGCCAGCTTCCTGTTCATGCGCGTTGCCGCACCGGTGCTGGGCAGCATGCCGACCGCGTTCTTTCGCGCCAGCTTCGGCGTGCTGGGCTTGCTCGCGCTGCTCCTGCTGCTGCGCTGCGATTGGGACTTTCGCGGCAAGTTGCGCATCTGCCTGGGCCTGGGCGTGATCAATGCCGGCCTGCCTTCGGCCATGTATTGCCTGGCGGCGCTGATCCTGCCGGCCGGTTATTCGGCGATCTTCAACGCCACCACGCCCTTGATGGGCGTGCTGATCGGCGCGCTGTTCTTCCATGAGGGCATCACCCGCAGCAAGGCGGCGGGAGTGTTTCTCGGCCTGCTCGGCGTGGCGGTGCTGACCCGCACCGGCCCGGTGGCCTTCGACATGCAACTGCTGCTCGGCGCCGGCGCTTGCCTGGTGGCCACCACCTGCTACGGCTTCGCCGGCTTTCTCACCCGCCGCTGGATCGGTCAGCAAGGCGGCCTGGACAACCGCCTGACCGCCTTCGCCAGCCTGGCGGGGGCCAGCCTGTTCCTGTTGCCGCTGTTCATCGGCAGCCTGGCGCTGCAACCGCCGGCTAGCTGGGGTGGTATCGAGGTGTGGCTGTCGCTGGCCGGCCTGGGTCTGGTCTGCACGGCGTTCGCCTATGTGCTGTATTTCCGCCTGCTGGCCGATATCGGGCCGATCAAGGCCAGCACCACCACCTTCCTGATTCCGCCGTTCGGCGTGCTCTGGGGCGCCCTGCTGCTGGGCGAACCGCTGAGCTGGGACTACCTGCCCGGCTGCGTGCTGATCGCGCTGGCGCTTTGGCTGGTGGTCAGGCCGAGCGTAACCAGGACGTAGGGTGCGCCGTGCGCACCAGAGCCACCGCGAAACAACCCCGGTGCGCAAGGTGCGCACCCTACGAAAAAGCCGCCCGAGGGCGGCCTTGATCGCTGGTGGTCAGCAGGGCGTGGGGATTGCACTTCATCGATCAACCAGAGCGGTGGATGTGAAAAGCGACATCCACCCTACGCCTGCTGCCGCTTTACTGCTGCAGCTCCTGCTCGGTGAACATGTCGCTGAACAGCATGCTCGACAGGTAGCGCTCACCGGAGTCTGGCAGGATCACCACGATGGTCTTGCCCTGCATTTCCGGCTTCTCCGCCAGACGCACTGCCGCCACCATGGCTGCGCCGCAGGAGATGCCGCAGAGAATGCCTTCCTCGCGCATCAGGCGCAGGGCCATGGCCTTGGATTCGTCATCGTTGACCTGCTCGACCTGATCGACCATCGCCAGGTCGAGGTTCTTCGGCACGAAACCGGCGCCGATACCCTGGATCTTGTGCGGCGCGGGTTTGACCTCGTCGCCGGCCAGGGTCTGGCTGATCACCGGCGAGCCCACCGGCTCCACCGCAACCGACAGGATCGGCTTGCCCTGGGTTTGCTTGATATAGCGCGAAACCCCGGTGATGGTGCCGCCAGTGCCCACACCAGCGACCAGCACGTCGATGGCTCCTTCGGTGTCGCGCCAGATTTCCGGACCCGTGGTCTTTTCGTGAATGGCGGGGTTGGCCGGGTTCTCGAACTGCTGCGGCAGGTAGTAATCGGGGTTGGCGGCGGCCAGCTCGTTGGCCTTCTCGATGGCGCCCTTCATGCCCTTGGCGGGCTCGGTCAGCACCAGTTCGGCACCAAGGGCCTTGAGCACCTTGCGTCGTTCCAGGCTCATCGAGGCGGGCATGGTCAGCACCAGCTTGTAGCCACGTGCGGCAGCGACGAAGGCCAGGCCGATGCCGGTATTGCCGGAGGTCGGCTCGACGATGGTCATGCCCGGCTTGAGCACACCGCGCTCCTCGGCATCCCAGATCATGCTGGCCCCGATGCGGCACTTGACCGAGTACGCCGGGTTGCGCCCTTCGATCTTGGCCAGAATGGTCACGCCTTTGGGCCCCAGGCGGTTGATCATGACCAGCGGCGTGTTACCGATGGCCTGGGAGTTGTCTGCGAAGATACGACTCATGACGGAAGTCCTTGCGGGCAGGGAAACCCCAAGCCTAAGCCTCCCCCTGGCACACGTCCAGCCAGCAGACCGAAAGCCGGGTGACTCGCCATTCAGTGACTGAATACTGCGTCTGCGTTCACAGCCACCGGAGCTGCGCGTTATAGTCGCGCTCTGAATTTCTGCTGCGGGCCGTCCCCGCGCGTTACCGTTCCGAGGATTTTCCGATGAAGTTCGAAGGCACCCAGTCCTACGTCGCCACCGACGACCTCAAGCTTGCGGTCAACGCCGCCATTACCTTGCAACGCCCGCTGCTGGTCAAGGGTGAGCCAGGCACCGGCAAGACCATGCTCGCCGAGCAATTGGCCGACGCCTTCGGCGCTCGCCTGATCACCTGGCACATCAAGTCCACCACCAAGGCGCACCAGGGCCTGTACGAGTACGATGCGGTCAGCCGTCTGCGCGATTCGCAGCTCGATTCCGACAAGGTTCACGACGTTCGCAACTACATCAAGAAAGGCAAGTTGTGGGAGGCGTTCGAGTCCGACGAGCGCGTGATCCTGCTGATCGACGAGATCGACAAGGCCGACATCGAGTTCCCCAACGACCTGTTGCAGGAACTCGACAAGATGGAGTTCTACGTTTACGAGACCAACGAGACGATCAAGGCCAAGCAGCGCCCGATCATCATCATCACCTCGAACAACGAGAAGGAACTGCCGGACGCCTTCCTGCGCCGCTGCTTCTTCCACTACATCGCCTTCCCCGATCGCGACACGCTGAAGAAGATCGTCGACGTGCACTACCCCAACATCAGCGGCGAGCTGGTGGCCGAGGCGCTGGACGTGTTCTTCGACGTGCGCAAGGTGCCAGGCCTGAAGAAGAAGCCTTCGACCAGCGAATTGGTGGACTGGCTGAAACTGCTGATGGCCGACCACATCGGCGAAGCGGTGCTGCGCGAACGCGACCCGACCAAGGCCATTCCGCCGCTGGCCGGTGCTCTGGTGAAGAACGAGCAGGATGTGCAACTGCTCGAGCGACTGGCCTTCATGACCCGCCGCGCTTCTCGGTAAACATCGGGCGGCTGCGCGTCGGCCAGGCTGCGTTGAGAGCAGGCTCGCAATGCTCATGTACAAAAGTACACTGCGCTTGCTCGCCTGCTCTCGCCTTGCCTGACTCTAGCTCGCTCGCCCTTCCTCTGGTGCGGGCAGTGGCCACAGGCAGTCACAGACTTTCATGAGGGCATAGCATGCTGCTCAACCTATTCAACGAAATGCGCGCAGCCAAGGTGCCGGTGTCGGTGCGCGAGCTGCTCGACCTGATCAACGCGCTCAAACATAACGTCGTGTTCGCCGACATGGACGAGTTCTACTACCTGGCGCGGGCGATTCTGGTGAAGGACGAACGTCACTTCGACAAGTTCGACCGTGCCTTCGGCGCCTATTTCATAGGCCTGGAGAACCTCAACGAACATATCGAGGCGATGATCCCCGATCAATGGCTGCGCCAGGAATTCGAGCGCCTGCTGAGCGACGAGGAAAAGGCGCAAATCCAGAGCCTGGGCGGCCTCGACAAGCTGATCGAGGAGTTCAAGAAGCGCCTCGAGGAGCAGAAGGAAAAGCACGCCGGCGGCAACAAGTGGATCGGCACCGGCGGCACCAGCCCGTTCGGCTCCGGCGGCTACAACCCGGAAGGCATTCGCGTCGGCGATGCCGGCAAGCGCCAGGGCAAGGCCGCCAAGGTCTGGGATCAGCGCGAGTACAAGAACCTCGACGACCAGGTCGAGCTGGGCACGCGCAACATCAAGGTGGCGCTGCGCCGCCTGCGCAAGTTCGCCCGCCAGGGCGCAGCCGAGGAACTGGACCTGGACGGCACCATCGACCACACCGCGAAGGACGGCGGCCTGCTCAACATCCAGATGCGCCCGGAACGCCGCAACACGGTGAAGCTCCTGCTGCTGCTGGACATCGGCGGCTCGATGGATGCCCACGTCAAGGTCTGCGAGGAGCTGTTTTCCGCCTGCAAGACCGAGTTCAAGCACCTGGAGTATTTCTACTTCCACAATTTCATCTACGAGAGCGTGTGGAAGAACAACATGCGTCGCACCAGCGAGCGCACCTCGACGATCGACCTGCTGCACAAGTACGGCGCCGACTACAAGGTGGTGTTCGTCGGCGACGCAGCCATGGCGCCCTACGAGATCACCCAGGCCGGCGGCAGCGTCGAGCACTGGAACGAGG
>CAMPIF010000328.1 GCA_946886245.1 Ectopseudomonas composti
GCACGTACAGCCGGTTGGCGCAGACGCAGGTCTGCCCGGCGTTGCGGTACTTGGCGACCATCGCACCTTCGACCGCCGCATCGAGATCGGCATCCTCGAACACGATGAAGGGCGCATTGCCACCCAGCTCCAGCGAAAGTTTCTTCAGCGTCGGTGCACATTGCTCCATCAATTTGATGCCGACACCGGTGGAGCCGGTGAACGACAGCTTGCGCACGATGGGGTTGGCGCACAGCTCGGCACCGACGTCCCGAGAACGCTCGGCATCGGCCGGCAGCACACTGAACAGCCCGGCCGGGATCCCCGCGCGCTCGGCCAGCACCGCCAGCGCCAGCGCGCTGAACGGTGTCTGTGGGGCCGGTTTGAGCACCATGGCGCAGCCAGCGGCCAGTGCCGGACCGGCCTTGCGGGTGATCATCGCCGCCGGGAAGTTCCAGGGCGTGATAGCTGCGGTCACGCCAATGGGCTCCTTGGTCACGATCAGGCGCTTGTCCGGCTGATGGCCGGGAATGGTGTCGCCGTAGACACGCTTGGCCTCTTCGGCGAACCATTCGATGAAAGATGCCGCGTAAAGCACCTCACCGCGCGCCTCGGTCAGCGGCTTGCCCTGCTCGGCCGTCATGATCCGGGCCAGGTCTTCCTGATTGGCCAGCATCAGCTCGTGCCATTTGCGCAGTCGTGCCGCCCGCTCCTTGGCCGTCAACGCACGCCAGGCGGGTTGGGCAGCCTGCGCCGCCTCGATGGCCTGACGGGTCTGCGCGGCGCCGATGTTCGGCACGCTGCCCAGCGACTCGCCGTTGGCAGGGTTGAAGATTTCAGTCACATCGCCATTACTGGCGTCACACCACTGGCCGTCGATATAGGCCTGATGGCGCAGCAGATCGGGATCGTTCAGTTGCATGATTTTCTCCTGCTGCCGAGGGAGGCGTTCCCCCCTCGGCTGAATGGGGGGATTGCAAAGGCCTCACTCGGCGGGCGGCAAGTCCTTGGTGAAGGTCTGGTCGTTCTCGCCGCGGAACATCCTTGCCCCATAGATCAGCGCGCACAGGCCAACGCCGATGGCGAAGGCCCAGCCGGCGCCCTTGATCGCCAGCACTGCGCCGATCACCCCGGCAATGCCCAGATCACGCTGGCTGCGCGCCTCCATGATGCCCAGGCGCACGCTGACGTAGCCCTGGATCAGCAGGGTCAGCGCCAGCGCCACACCGAGAATCGGCTGCAGCAGGGTGACCACCGGCAGCAGCAACAGGCCGGTGTTGGTGCCCCAGCGGAACGAGCCGACACCGCCGTAGATGGACTTCATTGCCTGGGCACCGCCCTTGAAGCGTTCGGTGATCACCACCTGCATGGCCGACCACTGCGGGCCACACATGGCCACGTCCGGGCCGAAGATGCTCATGAAGGCATTGCGCCCACCAAAGATCAGGTGCGAGCGGTTGGGGTTGAAGTCGACCTTCTCGTCACTGCGCACATGGTCGGCTTCGGACAGGATCGCCCTGGCCCCCAGCACGTCACCGAACACCACCAGATAGGCGGCGAACACGGTGGGAATGGCGGTGACGAACATCATCAGCGGCGGCATGCCAAGGCCGAATACGGTGTACTCGTTCCACAGGGTGACGAAGTCCGGCTGGCTGATACCCCACTCGATGCTGGGCCAGGGTGCCTCACCGAAGATCGGCGCGACGATCACCGCCAGCAGAATGATCGGGAAGATGCCCAGCTTGGCGAAGTTCCACCAGAAGCGGTTGCGCTTCTTCAGCTCCTGGAAGTGAAGGGAGAACACCAGATAGAAGGCGATCCCGACGGCGATGGAAATGGTCCAGGGGAAGCTGTCGAAGCGGCCGCCTTCCTTGAACACCGTCACCACCGCACTGAGGCCGGCGCCCATGATGATGCCGGCCTTGAGCGCAGAGGGCACCAGGGACACCACCTTGCGCGCCATGCCCGTCATGCCCAGGCCTATCGAGAACACCCCCAGCATCAACTGGAAGGCAATCAGCGCATGCACCCGCTCCGGGCCCTCCGGGAACTGGCTGCAGTAGGCCATCAACAGCGGAATCGCCGGGGTGATCCAGCCCGGAACCACAGGGTCGCCCAGCAGATGGTGAGTGAGGTACAGCAGGCCGTTGAGCATGACCACCGCCAGCGCCACCTCGAAAGGCATGCCGAGGAATTCGGTCATCAGCGGAATCGCCGCCAGATCCACCGCACACATGAGCAGTCCCTGCATGTAGTCGGAGATTTCGAAGCGGTAATGAATGAAAGGCAGACGCACCTTGAATGGCCCCACCGGCCAGTAGGGGGCTTCCACACCAAGGTCTTGTTGATGCAGTTCGGACATTTGAGTCACCCAGCTTTATTAGAGTTGTATTTCAGCCGGCCCCAGCACACTGGGGCCTGTCATCTTCGTTGCGGTAATCAGTAGGCAGCGCGGTAGATTTGTTCGATGTCGCCAGCCGTCAGGCGCCGCGGATTGTTGCGCATCAGGCGGTCGATCTTGCTCGCCTCCTCGGCCATGGCCGGGATGGCGTCTTGCGGCACGCCGAAGCTGCGCATGCCCTTGGGAATGTCGACGCTGGCGCACAGCTCGGCCATGGCCTCGACGGCCAGGTCGGCGGCGACCTTGTCGCTCAGGCCATGCGTCTGCACACCGAGAGCGGCGGCGATCTCGGCCATGCGTTCGACGCAGGCCAGCTTGTTCCAGGCCATCACATAGGGCAGCAGCAAGGCATTGCTGACGCCGTGAGCGATGTTGAAGCGCCCGCCCAGGGGATAGGCCAGCGCATGCACGGCGCCCACGCCGGCATTACCGAAGGCCATGCCGGCCATCAGGCTGGCGGTGGCCATGTCTTCGCGAGCGACCAGGTCAGCCGGGTTGGCATAGGCCTTGGGCAGCGCCTTGGCGATCAGCTTGATCGCACCAATGGCCAGGGCATCGGTGATGGGCGAGGCGTTGACCGACAGGTAGGACTCCACCGCGTGTACCAGTGCATCGACGCCACTGGCAGCGGTCACGCCGCGCGGGCAGGTCAGGGTCATCAGCGGGCTGACCAGGGCGACGTCGGGCAACAGGTAATCGCTGACGATGCCCTTCTTCAGTTGCGCCTGCTTGTCGGAGAGGATCGACACGTTGGTCACTTCCGAGCCGGTGCCGGCGGTGGTCGGAATGGCAATCAGCGGCGGGCCTTTGCGCTTGACCTGATCGACACCGAACAACTCTTCCAGTGCACCGTCATGACCGACGTAACCGGCCACGGCCTTGGCGATATCGATGGCGCTGCCGCCGCCGACGCCGATCAGACCATCGTGACCGCCGTCGCGATAGACCTTGGCGCAGGCCTCGACGATGGCGATCTCCGGCTCCGGCTCGACACCATCAAAGATGCCATAGCGGCGTTCGCCGAGTTGCTTGAGGACATGCTCGACCGTACCGGACTTGATCAGGATGGCGTCGGTGACGATCAGCGGATTGGTGATATTCAGTCGAGGCAGTTCGAGCGCCAGTTGCTCCACGGCACCCTGGCCGGTCAGCAGCTTGTTGGCGATCTTGAATGCGGCAGTGTTCATCAGCAGGCCCCTTATGCGTTGTTGTGCTGAGCGGGTTCGGGGCTTGCCATAGCCATTCCTGTGCCAGCTCGCCGAAAGCGGCGTGCTAGAAGGCTTGCGTCGATTTGTCACAGCGCGCTACGGGCTGCGCTTGATCAGAAAACCAATCAAAGCCGTGTATTTCGATCCATTTTCCAATCAACCCTGTTCCCAGCGCTTCATCTTCTGCACCAGCGTCGCCTGGCTGAGCCCCAGCACCTTGGCCGCCTCTCGGGTGGTCTTGTGCTGCATCAGCGCACGACGGATGAGGCGCCGCTCGAGGTTCTCCACCTGCTTGCGCAGGGGCAGCAGGTCGTCTTCGCCGGCGTCGCTGCGGGCGATGCGCATCTCCTCCGGCAGGTCGAACAGCTCTATGCGCTCGCCGCTGGCAGTGACCACCAGGCGCTCGACCAGATTGATCAGCTCACGGATGTTGCCGGGCCAGACGTAGTCGGTCAGTGCATCGAGCGCTTCGAGTTCCCAGCTCAGCGCTCGACCATAACGCTGGTTGAACTCGGCCAGGTAGAAATCCAGCAGCGGCTGAATTTCCTCGGGCCGCTCGCGCAAGGCCGGAATATGGATCGGCACGACGTTGAGCCGGTAGTAGAGGTCGGCGCGAAAACGCCCCTCGGCGACCATCGTACGCAGGTCGTGGTGGGTGGCGGTGATGATGCGCACGTCCACCTCCTTCAACTCCAGGCCACCAACCGGAATGAAGCGACTCTCCTCGATCACCTTGAGCAGCTTGACCTGCAGCGGCAGCGGCAGATCGCCGATCTCATCGAGAAATACCGTGCCCTGGTGCGCCAGCTCCAGCAGACCACGCTTGCCCTTGCTACCGGCGCCGGTGAAGGCGCCTGGCACATAGCCGAACAGCTCGGCCTCGATCAGGTTCTCCGGCAGCGCACCACAGTTCAGCGCGAGAAAAGGCTGCGCCGCGCGCGGGCTGCTCTTGTGGATGTACTGGGCGATCAGGGTCTTGCCGACGCCGGTTTCCCCCTGCAGCAGCACCTTCACGTCGCTGGCGGCGACCTGCCGTGCCTGCATGAAGACGCGCCCGGAAGCAGGCTGATCGGCGACTGGCGAGGCATCGAGCAGATCGTCACGCTGCCCGGCATGCAGCCTGGCCGTGCTGCTGCGTAACTGCTTCAGCTGCTGCAGCTCGTCTCGCTCGTGCTTCATGCGCAACAGCTCGGTCATGTCGCGCACGGTACTGACCACGTAGCGCACGCGTCCATCGCCGGCGAAGATCGGCGTACCGCTGACCAGCAGGCGTTTGCCCTGGCTGACGCTCTGCATCAGCGATAGCGCCTTGCCTTCCTTGAGCACGCGCAGGGACACCGACTGCGAGATCACGCCCTGCTCCACCAGCGCCTGCATGTGCTGGCCGACGACGTCCTCGGCACGCAGCCCGGTCAGGCGCTCATAGGCACTGTTGACCTTGAGGGTGATGCCGTCGGCGTCGGTGATGTAGACGCCATCGTGCAACGCGTCGATCAGCTCGCGAAAACCGGGATCATCGAAGTCCATCTGGCCGCCTTGTTACGACAGGAGAAACTGCACATTCTACGCCCGGAAACGAGCAAGGCCCCGCCGGTTTCCCGGCGAGGCCCTGAACCTGCAGCTGCGGCGATCTATTCCGGCGTCGAAGTGCGCAGCTTCTCGCTCCGCCCGCGCAGCCATTCCAGGGTCAGCAGCAGCAGGACGGAGAAACCGATCAGCAGGGTCGCGGCGGCAGCAATGGTTGGCGACAGGTTCTCGCGGATGCCGCTGAACATCTGCCGCGGCAGGGTGGCCTGCTCGGGACCGGCGAGGAACAGGGTCACCACCACTTCATCGAAAGAGGTGGCGAAGGCGAACAGCGCACCGGAGATCACACC
>CAMPIF010000329.1 GCA_946886245.1 Ectopseudomonas composti
GTACGTACAGGCGGTTGTTGTCGGTCGGCTGGCCAATGGCGATGGACTGCCGACGGGCCGGCGCCGCATCCAGGCGGTACAGCGCCACGTCATCGGCGCACTCGGCCGGGCCGTAGGCGTTGATCATCGGCACCTGCGGGTAGCGGGCGAACCAGCGCGTGGCCAGCTCATGGCTCAGCGCCTCGCCGGTGGGCAACAGCCAGCGCAGTGCCGGCAGCGCCACGGGCGCAGCTTCGAGCATGCCGTCGATCACCGCCGGCACCGCCTCCAGCACGCTCACCCCGGTAGCAGCGACGCACGCGAGCAAGGCCTGCGGGTCATGGGTGATGGCATCGGGGATGATCTCCAGCGCGCCACCGAACAGCGGCGCGGTGAGCAGCTGCCAGACCGAGATATCGAAGCCGGTGGCGGCAGTCTGGGCGACCACGTCCGCTTCGCCGAGTTGCAGGTAAGGCACCTTGGCCAACTGGTTGTTGAGCATGCCGCGCTGGTTGACCATCACTCCCTTGGGCTCGCCGGTGGAGCCGGAGGTGTAGATCAGGTAAGCCAGGTGCTCGGGGCCGGCGTAGCGCCCGAGGTTGTCGCGGCGGCCATGCTCCAGCAAGTCCTCATAGACCAGCACGCGCGGCGGCTGCGGCAGTTCGGCGAGCATCGCCTGAACCTGCGCCAGTTGTTCGCGCAGGGTGATCAGCACCGGCGCGGCGCTGCTGGCCAGCATGCGCGCGCTGCGCGCCGGCGGATGGCGCTCGTCCAGCGCCAGATAGGCGGCACCGGCCTTGAAGGCGCCGACGATCAGGCTCAGCAGCGGCAGGCCACGGGGTGCATACAGCGCCACCACGTCATCGAACTGCACGCCGCACTCGATCAGGCCATGGCCGATACGGTTGGCCCGCTCGTTGAGTTCGAGGTAGGACAGCGTCTGCCCCTGGCAGCGAGCGACGCTACGTGCGCCCTGCTGCTGCACCTGCGCCTCGAAACGCGCCAGGTAGCTCTGCGCATACCAGTGCGGCTGCATGGCGCCCTGGCCCCGTCGGCACAGGGCGTCGCGCTCGTTTTCATCGAGCAGGCGCAGCTCGCTCAGCGCACGCTGCGGCGCCTCGCTCAGTTGCAACAGCAGACGACGGAAATGCTCCACCAGCACCTGCATGTCGGCCACGGCGAACTGCTGGGTGTCGAAGCTCAGTTGCAGGGTCAGGCTGGCACCCGGCAGCAGCACCACGGTCAACGGATAGTTGGTGTGGGTGCGGTTGGCCAGCGGCGTGATGCGGTAGGTCTCGACCGCCTCTTGTACTTCGCCACCGAGCGGCACGTTCTCGAACACGAACAGGCTGTCGAACAGCGGCTGGCCGCGCGGCGTGTCGGCAAGGTTCTGCACCTCGGCCAGGGACAGTTGCTCATGCTGGCGCATGCCGGCGTTCTGCGCCTGCAGCGCCTGCAGCAGGTGCAGGCCAGTCACTGCCTCGCCCGGCACTCGAACGCGCAGCGGCAGGGTATTGATGAACAGCCCCAGCGCCTCTTCGATGCCCTCCAGCTCGGTGGGCCTGCCGGCTACGGTGACGCCGAACAGCACGTCGTCGCGCCCGCTGTAGCGCATCAGCAGCAGCGCCCAGGCGGCCTGGACGAAGGTGTTGACGGTCAGTTGATGGCTACGCGCCTGCTCGGCCAGCGCGCGGGTCTGCCCGGCATCGAGCGCGAGGCTGACGTCATGCATGCCCGCCTCGCCCTGCTGGCGGCGATAAGGCAGCGGCGTGACCGTGTCGAAGCCGGCCAGCGCATCGCGCCAGTAGCGGCGGCTGGCCGCCTCGTCCTGGCGTGCGAGCCAGGCGATGAAGTCGCGATAGGGCCGCGCCGGCGGCAGTTGCAGGCTGCGCCCGAGCAGGCGAGCGCGGTACTGGGCGAAGAACTCGGCCAGCATCAGGCCCCGGCACCAGGCGTCGATCAGGGCATGGTGATGGCTCTGCACGATGCGCAAATCGGCTTCGGCGAACTTCACCAGGCGCAGGCGCAGCAAAGGCGCCTGGGTGAAGTCGAAGCCACACTGACGCTCCTCGCGCAGGATCGCCTGCAACCTGGCCTCGGCTTCATCACGCGGCAGTTCGCTGAAGTCGAGGAACTGCACCGGCGACGGCACCTGACGCAGCACCATCTGATGCGGCGTGCCGTCGAGGTTACAGAAGGCCGTGCGCAGCGCCGGGTGACGCTGCACCACCTGTTGCCAGGCATGGGTGAAGGCCTCCACGTCCAGCGCGCTGGCCACGGCGTACTGGTCCTGCATCAGGTAGATGCCACTGCCCTGCTCCAGCTGGCTGTGCAGCAGAATGCCCTGCTGCATCGGTGCCAGCGGGAACAGGTCTTCGATCTGCTGCGGCGCATGAGGCAGCGTGTCGAGCTGCGCCTGGCCGAGCGTTGCCAGGGGGAAGTCGCAAGGCGTCAGGCCACCGGCACCAGGCGCGCAGCAATGCTCGATCAGTTGCCGCAGCGCCTGTTCGTAGAGGGCCAGCAGACGCTCGACGCTGCGCGTCTCGAAGCGCGCACGGCTATAGGTCAGCGCCAGCTGCAGGCAACCGCCACGGACCTGGCCGTCGATGGCGAGGGCATTGGCCAGCGGGCCGCTGCCGTCGCGTGGCGAGCCGCTCGTTTCGTCGGCCAGACGCCAGCGTGCAGCGGCCTGGTCATCGAAACGGCCCAGGTAGTTGAAGGTCAGCCCCTGGCCCGTCAGCTCCTCCAACGGGGCCTTGGCCAGGTACTTGAGCACGCCGTAGCCGATGCCCTTGTCCGGCACCTGACGCAGCCCTTCCTTGACCTGCTTGAGGGTAGCGCCGAGGTCATCGCAGGCTTGCAGCGCGACCGGATAGAGACTGGTGAACCAGCCGAGCGTGCGACTCAGGTCGAGCTGATCGCCTTCGCGGCCATGGCCCTCCAGGCTGATCACCGTGCGCCGGCGCCCGCTCCACTGCCACAAGGCCTGGGCCAGCGCCGCCAGCAGCACATCGTTGATCTGCGTGCGGTAAGCCGCCGGCACCTCGCCGAGCAGGCGCGCGGTGGTGGCTGCATCGAGCTGCAAGTGCAACTGGCCAGCATCGGCGACCCTGGCACTGCCTTCGGGCCGGTCGCAGGGCAGGCAGGCTTCGCCCGCGCTGAAGCCCTGCCAGTACTCCAGTTGCGCCGCCAGGTCCACACTGCCGGACAGGGCCTGCAAATGCGCCGACCACTGCTGGAAGCTCGCGGCCACCGCTGCGAGGCTGACCACCTGTCCGGCCAGTCGCTGCGTGTAGGCCTGCTGCAGATCGTCGAGCAGCACGCGCCAGGACACGCCATCGACCGCCAGATGATGCACAGCCAGCAACAGGCGATTGCGCCCGTCCGGCAACTGCGCCAATACCGCGCGCAGCATTGGGCCGCGCTCGATATCCAGGCCGCGCTGGGCTTCGTCGCACAGCGCCGGCAGGTCGTCGGCGGCAGCCACCTGGCAGACCCACAGCAGCTCCTGCGCCGGCTGCGCGTCGCGATAGCGCTGCTGCCAGTTGCCCTGCGCATCCTGCTGAAAACTCAGGCGCAGGCTGGCGTGATGACGCACCACGGCTTGCAGCGCCTCGGCCAGCGCACGGGCGTCGAGCGGCTCGTCCGCCGCCAGCAGCAAGGACTGGTTCCAGTGGCCGATACGCGCCGGGGGCTGGGCGAAGAAGCGCGCCTGGATCGGCGTCAGGGCGAAGCTGTGCGTCACCTCGGCGCTGGCACTTGCGGGTGCCACCGGCGTCTCTGCAACGACGGCGACCTGCGCCAGCTCGGCAATGCTCTGTTTCTCGAACAGTTGCTTGGGCGTCAGGCGAATGCCCTGGCGCCGCGCACGGGCGATGATCTGCAGGCTGAGAATGGAGTCGCCACCGAGGGCGAAGAAGTTGTCATGACGGCCGACACGTTCGACCTTCAGCACCTGCTGCCAGAGCGCCGCCAGTTGCGTCTCGACGCCCTCGTGCGGCGCCTCGAAGCCCTGCTCTGCCGCCTGCGGCTGCGGCAGCGCCTGACGGTCGAGCTTGCCATTGGCGGTCAGCGGGAAGCGTTCGAGCAGCAGCACATGGCTCGGCAGCATGTAGTCCGGCAGGCGCTCGGCAAGCTGCGCCTGCACCTGTGCGGCGCAGAGAGAAGACTCTTGCGCGACCACGTAGGCGAGCAACTGGCCGCGTTCGTCCAGCTGCACATGGGCATCGGCGATGCCCGCCAGGCCACGCAACTGCGCCACGATCTCGCCGAGGGCGACGCGATAACCGCGCACCTTGACCTGATCGTCGCCGCGCCCGAGAAATTCGATACGCCCGTCGGCCAGCAGGCGCGCACGGTCGCCGGTGCGATACAGGCGCTCACCGCTGGCGAAGGGATCGGGCAGGAAACTCGCCGCCGTCAGCCCCGGACGCGCGAGATAGCCGCGCGCCAGGCCAGGCCCGCCCAGGTACAGCTCGCCGACCGCACCCTGCGGCAGCGGCGTCATGCCAGCGTCCAGCACCAGGGCGCGGACGTTGGGCAATGGCCGGCCAATCGGTACCACGCCGTCCAGCGCTGTCAGCTCGGCGTCCGTGACCTCGTGAGTCAGCACGCCGACCGTGGTTTCGCTGGGGCCGTAGTGGTTGATCACCCGGCACTGCGGGCGCAGGCGCTTGACCTCCTTCACCAGCTCGGCCGGCAGCGCTTCGCCGCCGAAGATCAGCGCATGCGCGGGTATCGCCCGCTCACCTGCGCCGGCCTGCAGCAGGCCGGCCAGGTGAGTCGGTACGATCTTGAGAATGCCGACCTGCCAGGTGCTCAGGTAGTCCGCCAGGCTATCGGCGTCGGCTACGGTTTCCGCGCTCAGCAGGTGCAGGGTGCGCCCGGACAGCAGCGCACCGAACAGCACGGTGTGGCCCAGGTCGGCCGCCACGGTGGAGACCATCGCCATGCTCGCCTCAGGCGCCAGCGCCAGTTGTTCCAGCAAACCTTGTACGTAGTCGGCCAGGGCCGCATGGCTGATCACCCCGCCCTTGGGCTGGCCGGTGGTGCCGGAGGTGTAGATCAGGTAGGCCGCCTGTAGCGGATGCACCGACACCGTTGGCGCCTCGCTGGGCTGCTGGCGCCACGGCGCGTCGGCGCTGAAGTCCAGCCGTGGGCCGGCGAAGGATTGCGCCGACGCAGCTTCACCGAGCAATACGGCGCAGGCGCTGTCGGCCAGGACGAAGGCCTGGCGCTGCGCCGGCCAGGCCGGATCGAGCGGCACGAAAGCGGCGCCGACCTTGAGCGCGGCCAGCAGGCCGATGACAAAAGCCGGCGACCGCTGCAGGCACAGGCCGACGCGCTGCTCCGGCGCCACGCCGAGGGCGAGCAGATGCTGCGCCAGCTGATTGGCCTGGGCGTCCAACGCGGCGAAGCTGCAGGGCACGCCGTCGTGCATCAGTGCCACGGCCTCGCCATGCACCTGCGGCTGCCACAGGT
>CAMPIF010000330.1 GCA_946886245.1 Ectopseudomonas composti
TTCGTAGCCCGGATGAAATCCGGGGTTTTTTGCCGCTCTGGCCCCGGATTTCATCCGGGCTACGAAATCCTGACTTGCAGGTTTACAATCGGTCGATTCCCGTCTGGAGCTTTCCCGTGCTGACCCACCTCGATTCCCAAGGCCGCGCGCATATGGTCGACGTCACTGACAAGGCGACCACCTTCCGCGAAGCCACCGCCGAAGCGCGCGTGCGCATGTTGCCTGCCACCCTGCAGATGATCGTCGCCGGTGAGCATCCCAAGGGTGATGTGTTTGCCGTGGCGCGTATCGCCGGCATCCAGGCCGCGAAGAAGACCAGCGATCTGATCCCTCTTTGTCATCCGCTGATGCTCACCGGCGTCAAGGTCGAGCTGAGTGCAGAGGGTGACGACACCGTGCATATCACTGCCCGTTGCAAACTGTCCGGGCAAACCGGTGTCGAGATGGAAGCACTGACGGCCGCCAGCGTCGCCGCGCTGACCCTCTATGACATGTGCAAGGCCGTGGATCGCGGCATGGTCATCGAACAGGTTCGCCTGCTGGAAAAGCTCGGCGGCAAGAGCGGTCACTACAAGCTGGAGGAACAAGCATGATCCGCGTGCAGTATTTCGCCCGCTATCGCGAAGCCCTGGGCCGTGATGACGAACAACTCAGCGGCGATTTCGCCACCCTCGACGACCTGCGCCTGCACCTGGTCGCTCGTGGCGGCGAATGGGAAGTGCTGGGCGAGCAGAACCTGATGTGCGCGCGCAACCAGGAACTGTGCAGCCTCGACGAACCGCTGGCCGAAGGCGATGAAGTCGCCTTCTTCCCCACCGTCACCGGTGGCTAACGCAGATTCAGCCGTAGGGTGGGCCGGGCGGCGTTCCGTTTTAGCCCACCATCAACCCACCAGCTGCCTCTGAAAACTCCCCATCGAACGAGCCTCCATGACCATCCGCGTTCAAGCCCAACCCTTCGACCCCGGCACCGAGCTCAACGCCCTGCATGCCGCCAACCTCGGCATCGGCGCGGTGGTCACCTTCGTCGGCTACGTGCGCGACTTCAATGACGGCCGCGAAGTCGGTGGCATGTTCCTCGAGCACTTCCCCGGCATGACCGAAAAGGCCCTGGCCAAGATCGCCGATCAAGCGCGCGAGCGCTGGCCGCTGCTGGGCATCGAGATCATCCACCGCATCGGTCGCCTGGAGCCGGGCGAGCCCATTGTTTTCGTCGGCACCAGCAGCGCTCACCGGCAAGCCGCGTTCGACGCCTGCAACTTCATCATGGATTACCTGAAAACCCGCGCGCCGTTCTGGAAGAAGGAAGACACCAGCGAAGGCCCGCGCTGGGTCGAAGGCCGCTGCAGCGACCAGAGCGCCGCAGAGCGTTGGCATAAACCGTAAGGGTCTATATCGCCCGGTGCGCATGGCGCACCCTAGGAAACGCCGCGCCTTTCTCGAATCACCTTGCGATCCCTGTAGGGTGCGCCGCGCGCACCGGCTGTTCGCAACACTCTGTCCGAATGAATCGTGACACCATCCAGATCGACCGGTGCGCGCACCTTACGATTACGCCAACGCCAGATGCACCCGTAATGCAATCGGCACCAGCATCAGCAATACGCCCAAACCCAGCACGCGCACGCCCCATTCGTGCTCGCGAAAGTTGAAGCCGACTCCCAGCAGCAGAAAGCCACCGATCAGCAGCATCAGCATCAGGTGATAATGGTCCATGGCGCTTCTCCACTTCGCAGCCCTGATTACAGCTTAGTCTCGCCGTCTGGCTTGGGGCTGACCTGGGGCAATTAAAGTCTGACTCGATTGGCGACAACCGGCGTCTCGATCGGTCGCTGCCTGGCGTCATGGCCTGCTCCATACTGTGCGCAGTCATCGTCAAGGATCGTCCATGCGCCTGTTCCTCTCCCTCCTGCTCGCCGGCCTGCTGAGTGCAACGCCGCTGGTCGCTGCCGAGCGCCATTTCACCATCCTGCACAGCAACGACTGGCAGTCGCGTCTGCTCGGCTTCGGCCCCAACAATGAATACAGCCCGGCGACGGTGGACGATGACGACACCATCGGCGGCGTCGCCCGGCTTGCCACCTTATTGAATGAACGCCGCACAGCAGCCGGTGAACAACCTCTGCTGTTGCTCGACGGCGGCGACTTCACCATGGGCACGCTGTTTCACACCATCGCCCGCGAAATGGGCAGCGAACTGCGGCTGATGACCGAGCTGGGCTACGACGCGGCGGTGATCGGCAACCACGAATTCGACTTCCGCCCAGCCGGCCTCGCCGCGATGATCAGCGCTGCGCACAGGGCCAAGGGCGACACGCTGCTGCCGCTGCTGTCGAGCAACATGCGTTTCGATACCGCAAGCAAGGCCGACGACAGCCTGCAGGCGCACGCTGATGCCGGGCGCATCCTGCCGTACAAGCTGATCGAGCGCGGTGGCATTCGCTTCGGCCTGTTCGGCCTGCTCGGCAACAACGCCGTGGCGGTCAGCCCGATGATCAAGCCGCTGACCTTCGCCGACCCGGTCGCCACCGCCAGGGAAACCGTGGCCAAGCTGCGCGAGGAGGGCGCCGAGGTGGTCATCCTGCTCTCGCACATGGGCGTCACCCAGCAGGCCGATGGCAGCTGGCGCGGCGAGGAAGTGGAGCTGGTCGAGCAGGTGCCGGGCATCGATATCGTCGTCGGCGGCCACTCGCATGTGGCGCTGCCGCAACCTGTGCTGGTTAATGGGCGTACCCCGGTGGTGCAGGCCGGCTCGGAGATCCAGTACCTCGGCGAGCTGCGCATGAGCCTGGGCGACGACGGCGTGCCGCGTGTGCGTGACTATCGCCTGCATGCGGTCAACGACAGCATCGTCGGCGACGCGACCATCACCGCCAGGGTCGAGGACTTCAAGCAGGTGGTCAGCGAGCGCATGTTGACGCCCAAGGGCTATCGCTTCGACCAACCGCTGGCCAAGGTCGACCAGAGCCTGGGCCGTGATTTCACCGACCAGACCCTGGCCAACCTGGTCACCGATGCACTGCGTCATGCCGTCGATGCCGACCTGGCGTTCACCGGCAACGGCACCATCCGCGATGACCTGCTCAAGGGGCGTGATGGCGTGCAGGATGTCTCCGATCTGTTTCGCATCGCCCCGCTGGGCATCGGCCAGTTCGACGACGAACCGGGTTACCCGATGATCAAGGCCTACATCAGCGCGCGGGAAATCAAGTCGTTACTCGAAGTGCTGCTGCTCGCCTATCAGCTGCGCGACAGCGACAGCTATTACCCGCGTGTTTCCGGCCTGCGCTTCACCTACAACCCCTGGCGCGTGCCGTTCGACCGCGTCAGCCGCATCGAAATCAGCGATGCGCACGGCAGCTACCGTGACCTGGACCTGAACGACACGCGCCTCTACAGCATCGGCGCCACCAGCTACGTCGGTAGCTTCACCTGGCTGGTGCCGGACCTGACCAAGGGCCTGCTCGACGTCATCCCCAAGGACGCCGAGGGCCGCCCGCTGCCGCGTATCGAAGACGCCATCATCGACCAGGACCCGGATAGGGAAGGCGTGCAGGAACTCAAGGAATGGCAGGTGCTGCTCGACCATATCCGCAGCCTGCCGGACCTCGATGGCGATGGCCTGGCCGATATTCCCACCACGGGTGCGGCAGCCGAAGCGCGGATGATCCGCGCGCCGAGCCTGCATCCCGCCGAGCTGTTCCGCCTGGCCGGGCCGATGCAGTGGGGCGCCAGTGCGGTGATCCTGGCCGGCGTGCTGCTGATCCTCTGGCTGCTGAGCCGCCCGCTGCGCCGCCGCAGTCAGCGTTGACGGCGTAGGGTGCGCCGCGCGCACCGGGAATGACGCGCTGCTCGGCCCTCACGCTCGCAAAATGCGCCCATACGCGGCCAGCACGTCATGACGCCGTTGGGTTGGTGCGCACGGCGCACCCTACGGGATCACGCGCGGTTTGTGCGTTGTAGGGTGCGCCGCGCGCACCGAATACGCCGATACATGCCGAGATGCTGCAACGCTCGCCGCTGAAACGTTTCCCACGGCTTGGCTCCGGCCGATTCGTGGAAGGGCTTTCGGCTCGGGCATCCTGCTTCGCTCTACCTCCTGCATCCATACAGTCGTAGCCGCGATGCTGTCACCGCAGAGCTGGTGCGCACGGCGCACCCTACGGTCCGCCACCTTGCCAAGCAAGGCGTGCCTCCGTATGGTGCAAAACCGCCTGATTCGGAAGCTACGCAATGATCGCTCAGCACTGCCCGCTCGGTGACCGCGCACAGCCGGCCAACCCCCACTCGGATAAATGTCGCGCCCCTGGCGTGGCACTCGCCTCATGAACGCACTCAATCATTCGCGCCCGCTGGCGCTGTTCGGCCTGTTGCTGGCCAACCTCTGTTGGTCCGGCAACGCTCTGGTGGCGCGCGCCTTCGCGGGCGAGATTGCCCCGTTCACCCTGTCGTTCTGGCGCTGGTGCCTGGCCCTGGCGCTGCTGCTGCCCTTCGTCGCCATGCCGTTGTGGCGTCATCGCGTAGCCGTGCGCACTGCCGGCTGGCGTCTGCTGGTGCTCGGCGGGCTGGGTATCGCCGGCTACAACTCGCTGCTCTACAGCGCAGCGCAGACCACGGCGGCCATCAACATCTCGCTGGTCAATACCTGCCTGCCGCTGGTGACATTCATCGGCGCCGGGCTGCTGCTCAATGAATGGCCGGCGCGCCGCGCCTGGTGGGGCATGCTGGTGGCGGTGATGGGCCTGGCGGTGCTGATCAGTCAGGGGCAATGGAGCCGCCTGGCCAGCCTGTCGTTCAACCAGGGCGACCTGATCATGCTGCTGGCCGTGGTCGACTGGGCGCTGTACTCGCTGCTGCTGCGGCGCTGGTCGGCCTACCTGCAGCCGATCCCGCCGCTGGCATTGCTGGGCGTGTTCATCCTGCTGGGCGTACCGCTGATTCTGCCGTTCTATCTATATGAACTGAGCCAGGGCGCGCATCTGGCGCTCAATGCCGCCAACCTCTCGGCTGTCGCCTACACCGCCGTGTTCGCCTCGCTGCTGGCCTACCTGGCCTGGAACCACGGCATTCGTGTGATCGGCGCGGCCAAGGCAGCGCTGACCAACTACCTGATGCCGGTATTCACCGCGTTGCTGGGTTGGGTGCTGCTGAACGAGAGCCTGCAGCTCTATCACTGGCTGGGTGCCGCAATGATCTTCGGCGGCCTGCTGCTGGCCACGCGGCCAGGCAAGAGCGCCTAGCCGCGTAGGGTGGATCACGCTTCACCGATCCACCTTTTCAAGGCTGGCGGATGAAAAAAGCGTCATCCGCCCTACGGCGATCCTTTCACTCCGGCTTCAGCATCACGAAGGCCTCACCGCCTTCACACGCGTAGGGTGGATCACGCTTCACCGATCCACCTTTTCAAGGCTGGCGGATGAAA
>CAMPIF010000331.1 GCA_946886245.1 Ectopseudomonas composti
CTGCAGGCCGTGCGCGATGAAGAACGGCAGCAGGTGATCGCGCGTGATCACCTGGCTGAGCTCGCCCAGGCGGCCGATCACCGCCATGGAAAAACCATCCAGATCCGGCCGCTGTCGAAGCCACTGTTCGGCAGCCAATTGTGCACGGTCTTGCATATCGCCCTCGATTTATCTTGCCATCAAGATACTTTTCAAAAAGAATGTTTGCATCCTAACGCATTCACTCTCAGGAGACAGCTGCATGTCCGGCTCCCATTTTCGTCCTGTTCTCGCCTTGTCCTTGTTGCTGGCCATAGGCGCCTTGATGGGGCTGACCAGCAACCTGGTGAAACTGGCCGGCAACGTCGGCTGGCCAGCCATGGCTTACCTGCTCTGGAGCCTGCTGGGCGGCGGTTTGCTGCTGTTGCTGTTCACCTGGATACGCGGCGAGCGTCCCGGCACCCGCCCCGGACTGCTGGGCTATTACCTGGCCTCGGGACTGCTCAGCATCGCCGTGCCTAACGGTTTGCTGTTCAGCTCGATTGGCCATGTCGGCGCCGGCTTCGCCTCGATGTGCCTGGCCTTCCCGCCCCTGATCACCTACCTGCTCGCCCTGGCCTTGCGCATGGAAGGACTGAGCCGTATTCGCCTGCTGGGCATCTGCATCGGCCTGATCGGCAGCCTGTTGCTGGCCCTGGGCAAGCTCAACGCCGGTGACAGTCCCCTGCTGTGGGTGCTGGCGGCGCTCTGTGTGCCGCTGTTCCTGGCGCTCGGCAACATCTACCGCGCCCGCTACTGGCCGGCGGGTGCCAGCCCGCTGTCCCTGGCCCCCGGCATGCTGCTCGGCGGCGCACTGCTGCTGGTGCCGCTGGGCCTGTTCGGCGTCGACCTCGCACCGCGAATGCAAAGCCCTGCGGCAGTCGCCCTGCTGATCGTGCAGATGCTGTTGTTCGCGGCGGTCTATGCGCTGTTCTTCGTCCTGCAGAACCTGGCCGGCACGGTGTTTCTCAGCCAGATCGGCTCGGTGGCAGCGATCACTGGCGCGGCCATCGCCATCGGCCTGCTCGGCGAACAGGGCAGTCTGAGCATGCTGCTGGCGGCGCTGTGCATCGTCGGCGGCGTGCTGCTGGTGGCCTGGCGCGGGGCGAAGGAGGCACAAGCATGAAGCGCCAGACCTTGCTGCTCATCGCCATCGTCCTGCTCGGCCTGAATCTGCGCCCGGTGCTGGCGGCCATCGGCCCGTTGCTCGACCGCATCCAGCTCGATAGCGGCCTGGATCACATCGGCGCCAGCCTGCTGACCAGCCTGCCGGTGGTGATCATGGGTCTCGGCGCCCTCGCCGCTGGCCTGCTGCGCCAGCGCCTCGGCGAGCGCAACGGGATTCTCTTCGGCGTACTGCTGATCGCCCTCGCCTGTCTGCTGCGCGGCGTGCTGCCGGATTCCAGCACCTTGATCGCCACCGCCTTGCTGGCTGGCGCCGGGATCGCCTTCGTCCAGGCACTGCTGCCGGGCTTGATCAAGTCGCGCTTCGCCGCCGACAGCGGCCGCCTGATCGGTTTCTACAGTTGCGCGATCATGGGCGGCGCGGCCTTCGGTGCGGCGCTGACGCCCTGGCTGGCGCAGTCGATAGGCTGGTCGTGGGCGCTGGCGAGCTGGGCACTGCCCGCTCTGCTCGCCGCTGCGTTGTGGCGCCGCGCGGCACCTGCGCAGGCAGTCGCAACCTCGAGCGAGCTGCCACGCCTGGATGTCTGGCGCTCGCCGAGGGCCTGGCTGTTGATGAGCTTCTTCGGCATCGGCACCGCCGGTTATACGCTGGTGCTGGCATGGCTGCCGCCCTACTACACCTCGCTGGGCTGGAGCGCACAGGCCAGCGGCCTGCTGCTGGCTGCGCTGACGCTCTGCGAAGTAGTCGCCGGCCTGATGGCATCGAGCCTGCTGCCACGCTACCCGGATCGACGCGTTCTGCTGGCGGTGGTCTTGCTGGCGCTGCTGGCCGGGCTGCTCGGCCTGATGCTGGCACCGCTGCAACTGGTGGTGCCGATCTGCATGTTGCTGGGCATCGGCATCGGCGCGCTGTTCCCACTGTCGTTGGTGGTGGCCCAGGATCATCTGGATGATCCGCGCCAGACCGGCGACCTGCTGGCCTTCGTGCAGGGCGGCGGCTACCTGATCGCCGCCACGGCTCCATTCCTGGCCGGCCTGCTCCGTCAGTACACCGACGACCTGCGCCTGAGCTGGCTGACCATGGCCGTCGCCACGCTCGTGTTGATGGCCATGGCGGCGCGCTTCGCCCCTGGCAGTGGGCGGTTCCAAACCCGCCCTATCCTTAGCCTGTAGCCCGCAAAACCCTGGTGGCGCACTGCTGGTGGCCTGGCGCGGGGCAGAGGCGCCCCCTACGAAGCTGATGCAATGAAAAACGCCACCCGAAGGTGGCGTTTTCATCAGCGGGCTCGAATCACTTCTTGCCCAGCTTCTTCAACTCTTCGTCGCGCAGCTCGCGGCGCAGGATCTTGCCGACGTTGGTGGTCGGCAGCACGTCGCGGAATTCCACGGCCTTGGGCACCTTGTAGCCGGTGAGGTTGGCGCGCATGTGCTCCATCACCTGCTCCTTGGTCACGCTCTCGCCCGGCTTGACCACCACGAACACCTTGATCGCTTCGCCGGATTTTTCGTCCGGAATACCGATGGCAGCGCACTGCAGCACACCGGGCAGGGTCGCCAGCACGTCTTCCAGTTCGTTCGGGTAGACGTTGAAGCCGGACACCAAAATCATGTCCTTCTTGCGGTCGACGATGCGCAGGTAGCCATCTTCCTGGATCAGACCGATGTCGCCGGTCTTCAGCCAGCCTTCGGCATCGAGGATTTCGTCGGTGGCGTCCTGGCGCAGCCAGTAGCCCTTCATCACCTGCGGGCCTTTGACACACAGCTCGCCGATCTCACCGATGGCCAGTTCCTGGCCGTCGTCGTTGATGATCTTGCACAGGGTCGAGGGCACCGGGATGCCAATGGTGCCGAGCTGGATGGCGCTGAACGGGTTGACCGTGGCCACCGGGCTGGTCTCGGTCATGCCGAAGCCTTCGCAGATGGCGCAGCCGGTGACTTCCTTCCAGCGCTCGGCGGTGGCCAGTTGCAGGGCCATGCCACCGGAGACGGTGAGCTTCAGGCTGGAGAAGTCCAGCTTGCGGAAGTCCTCGTTGTTGCACAGGGCGACGAACAGGGTGTTGAGGCCGACGAAACCGGTGAAGCGGTACTTGGCCAGGTCCTTGACCACCGCAGGCAGGTCGCGCGGGTTGGTCAGCAGGATGTTGTGGCCACCGATCAGCATCATCGCCATGCAGTGAAAGGTGAAGGCGTAGATGTGGTACAGCGGCAGCGGCGCGATCAGCACCTCGCAGCCTTCATCGAGGTTGGCGCCCATCAGCGCCTTGACCTGCAGCATGTTGGCCACCAGGTTGCGATGGGTGAGCATCGCGCCCTTGGCCACGCCGGTGGTGCCACCGGTGTACTGCAGCACGGCGACATCGCCATTGTTCGGATTGGCTTCGCTGAAGCTCTGGCCACGGCCCTTGGCCAGGGCATCGTTGAGCTTGACCGCCTTGGGCAGGTTGTAGGCCGGCACCATCTTCTTCACGTGCTTGATCACGGCATTGACCAGCAGACGCTTGAAGGTCGGCAACATGTCGCCGACTTCGGTGACGATCACCGTCTTGACGCCGGTCTTGGGCACCACCTGCTCGGCCAGGTGGGCCATGTTGGCGAGGCAGATCAGCGCCTTGGCGCCGGAGTCGTTGAACTGGTGTTCCAGCTCCCGCGCGGTGTACAGCGGGTTGGTGTTGACCACCACCAGGCCGGCGCGCATGGCACCGAATACCACGACCGGGTACTGCAGCACGTTGGGCAGTTGCACGGCGATGCGGTCGCCGGGCTTGAGATCGGTGTGTTTCTGCAGATAGGCCGCGAAGTCACCGGACAGCGTGTAGATCTCGCCATAGGTGAGCGTCTTGCCCAGGTTGCTGAAAGCAGGCTTGTCGGCGAAGCGTTGGCAGGACTCTTTCAATACCGCGAGGATGCTCGGGTACTGATCGGGATTGATTTCGGCAGCAACCCCAACGGGATACTTGTCCTTCCAGAAGTTTTCGGTCATGGAAGCCCACTCCTAAGCAACAGCTGATCTTCACCGCGCGAGGGCGGTTGTTTGTTGTGTGTATAGCTCGCTTTCCCGCTGGCACAGGGGCCCGGAAGCGCGCCGAGAGTAGCAGCTTTGCCAGAGGCCGACCAGCACCAAACATGGGCTCAAGAGTCGCAAAAGTGACCGAAAGAGACCTCGCAGTCACAGACGATCCTTATCTTCGTGAACCCGCGAAAAGCCTCTAGCTCGCATCTTGCAGCGCGTAGAGCCTAGCTCGTCTCTGCCGGTGATGCAGCACTGGGCTGCATGAAACACGCGAAGGTCGTTACTAAATCACAACAATTGCACGGCGCGATGGCAGCCGAGGCGGGAAAGCCCCTCCCCCAACACCGGGGAGGGGCTTTAGGTCAGGCGATGTCGCGCAGCTCGCGACGCAGGATCTTGCCGACCGGGGTCATCGGCAGCGAGTCCTTGAACACGATGTGCTTGGGCACCTTGTAGCCGGTGAAGTTTTCCTTGCAGTAGGCCTTGAGCTCCTCGACGGTAACGCCGCCGTCACGCGGCACCACGAACAGCTTGACCACCTCCCCGGACTTGTCGTCCGGCACGCCGATGGCCGCGCAGCTGGCGACTTTCGGGTGAGCCATGACCACATCCTCGATCTCGTTGGGGTACACGTTGAAGCCGGAGACGATGATCATGTCCTTCTTGCGGTCGACGATACGCACGAAGCCGTCGGCGTCGATCACGGCGATGTCGCCGGTCTTGAACCAGCCTTCGGCGTCGAGCACTTCGGCGGTCGCTTCCTCACGCTGCCAGTAGCCCTTCATCACCTGCGGCCCCTTGATGCACAGCTCGCCGCGCTCGCCCAGCGGCATCTCGTTGCCGTCGTCGTCGATCACCTTGAACGCCGTGCCCGGCACCGGAATGCCGACCGTGCCCAGGCGCGCCTTGTCGCCATAGGGGTTGGTACTGGCCACCGGCGAGGTTTCGGTCAGGCCGTAGCCTTCGACCACGGTGCAACCGGTCATCTGCTGCCAGCGCTCGGCAGTCGCCTTGACCAGCGCGGTCCCCCCGGAGTTGGTGACCTTGAGGTTGGAGAAGTCGAGGTTCTTGAACTCGGGGTGATCCATCAGCGCAACGAACAGGGTGTTCAGACCCAGCAGCGCGGAAAACTTCCACTTGCCCAGCTCCTTGACGAAGCCGGGGATGTCGCGCGGATTGGTGATCAGCACGTTCTGGTTGCCATTGACCATCATGCACATGCAATTCGCGGTGAAGGCATAGATGTGGTAGAGCGGCAGCGG
>CAMPIF010000332.1 GCA_946886245.1 Ectopseudomonas composti
GGCTGGACGTGCTGGAATGGGGGCAAGCAAGCCCTTACGCAGCCTTCTTCGACATCCAGTGGCAATCCCATGACCCGTTGCTCAGCGGCCAGCTGCTGCTGCCCTTTCTGCGCAGCGACTACGGCGAGGCGCTGCGTGACGGCACGCTGGAGCTGGTGTTCGATGCCGGGCGCGGGCGCTTTCACGCGCAGCATTTCGAGCATCGCCTGCCACTGACACCGCCCAGCTACGGCACCATCCTGCGCAGCAGTGAGGATGCCGCGCTGCGTGAACTGGGCCAGCGCTTCGCCCGTCTGGACCACGCTGAAAACCGCCGCACACAGGCCGAACAGCTGTGCGCCGAACTGGCCGCTCAGGCGCACAAGGTGACGCCCCTGCTGGGCCATTTTCAGGGCCGCGACGATGCGGCGCAGCAGCGTCTGCACGCGCTGCTCGAATGCCAGCATTACCGTGTGGCCAGCTGGCGCACGGCGGCGGACGACATCAACTGGCGGCGTTTCTTCGACATCAACGAGCTCGGCGCGCTGCGCGTCGAGCACCGCCAGGTCTTCGAGCAGACGCACGCGAAGGTCTTCGAACTGATCGAGCGCGGTCTGATCGACGGCCTGCGCATCGACCACATCGACGGCCTGGCCAATCCGCGCGCCTATTGCAGCCGGCTGCGGCGACGTATCCGGCAACTGCGCGGCGACGCGCCCTTGCCGATTTTCGTGGAGAAGATTCTCGGCGCCGGTGAACGACTGCCGCAGGACTGGCCGGTGGAGGGCAGCACCGGCTACGAGTTCATGAATCAGGTGTCGCTGCTGCAGCACGATGCGCATGGCGAGCGGCCACTGAGCGAGCTGTGGCGAACGCAAAGCGGCCGACCGGCAGCGTTCGAGGAAGAAATCCGGCAGGCGCGCCGCCTGGTGCTGGAAGGCTCGCTGGCCGGTGATCTGGAGGAAGTCGCCCAGCGCCTGCTGCACGTCGCCCGGCATGACATCGCCACGCGCGACCTGACCCTCGGCGCGATCCGCCGCGCGCTGCGCGAGTTGATCGTGCACTTCCCGGTGTATCGCACCTATGCCCAGGCCTGTGGCCGTTCGCAGCAGGATCGGCGCTTCTTCCTGCAGGCGCTGGACGGTGCGCGACAGACCCTGGCCGAAGCCGACTGGCCCTTGCTGTCACATCTCGACGACTGGCTCGGCGGCGCCTTTCTGCGTGCACTGCCGCCCGGCCGTGCACGGCGCCTGCGAGCTCAGGCGTTGACGCGCTTCCAGCAGCTGACCTCGCCGGTGGCCGCCAAGGCCGTCGAAGACACCGCCCTGTATCGCGCCGGCGTGCTGCTGTCGCGCTATGACGTGGGCTTCGATGCCGAGCATTTCAGTGCCAGCGTCGAGCGTTTCCATCAGGTCTGCCGCCAACGTGCAGCGCAACACCCGCTCAATCTGCTGACCACCGCCACCCATGACCACAAACGCGGCGAGGACTGCCGCGCGCGCCTGGCGGTGCTCAGCGAGCGCGCTGCCTGGTATGCCGAACGTGTACGCAGCTGGCAACGACTGGCGCAGCCGCTGCGCAGCCGTCATCTGCAGCAGGCGCCGGATGGCGGCGAAGAGGCGATTCTCTACCAGGCGCTGATCGGCAGCTGGCCGCTGGGGCTGCAGGCGAATGATGACGTTGGCCTGGAGGCCTACCTGCAGCGCCTGCTCGGCTGGCAGCGCAAGGCGCTGCGCGAGGCCAAGCTCAATAGCGCCTGGAGTGCGCCGAACGACGCACACGAGACGGCCTGTGCCGACTTTCTGCGGCGCCTGCTATGCACCTCAGCCGGCTTGGCCTTGCGCACCGAGCTGGCGGCTACCGTCGCCGCAATAGCCCCTGCCGGTGCCCTCAACAGCCTGGTGCAATGCCTGCTGCGCATGACCACGCCGGGTGTGCCCGATCTGTACCAGGGTTGCGAGTTCTGGGATTTCAGCCTGGTCGACCCGGACAACCGCCGCCCGGTGGACTTCGTCGCGCGACAGGCCGCCTTGCAGGCCGAGCGCGAGCCAGCGGCCATGTTGGCCACCTGGCAGGACGGGCGCATCAAGCAATGGCTGATCCAGCAGGTTCTGGCGCTTCGTGCGGCGCATCCCGTGCTGTTCAGCCGGGGCGCTTATCAGCCTCTGCCGGTAACGGGCGCGCATGCCGCCCAGGTCGTCGCCTTCCTGCGTAGTCACGGCGACGAGCGTTTGCTGGTGATCGCGCCGCGTCTGGCTGCCGGCCTGCTCGCGGAGCACGACCAGCCACGTGTGCCTGCACGGCGCTGGGGCGACACCACCGTGGTGCTGCCCGGCGAACTGGGCGACCACCATGTCACCGGCCTGCTCACCCCTGGCCAGGTCGCAACGCACGAGGGCGTGCCACTTGCCGGCGCGCTGGCCGAGTTGCCGGTCAACCTGCTTCGCCTTACCCCTTGATCACAGGAGTCACGCCATGAATATCGATGAGCAGCGCATACGCGAGTTTGCCTTTCAGATCTGGGAATCCGAAGGACGCCCTCATGGCCAGCACGAGCGCCACTGGCAGATGGCCACCAAGCTGGCCGAAGCCGAGGCGCAAGCCCAGTCCACAGCCAAGCCGCGGCGCATCGGCAAGCCCAAGACCGTGCCGCTGAGCGAGGCCGAACAGCCGGCGCTGCTGAAGAAACCCCGTGCTCCGCGCACGCCCAAGACGCCGAAAGCCTGAGGACACCCCCATGCGCAAGCAACAGCGCTCACGCGTTACCGAAGGCACGCCGTTTCCGCTGGGCGCCAGTTGGGATGGGCTCGGGGTCAATTTCGCCCTGTTCTCGGCGCATGCCACACGGGTCGAACTGTGCCTGTTCGACGAGCGCGGCGAGACCGAAATCGAACGCATCGAACTGCCCGAATACACCGACGAGATCTGGCACGGCTACCTGCCTGACGCACGCCCGGGCCAGGTCTACGGCTACCGCGTGTACGGGCCCTACGAGCCGGAGGCCGGGCACCGCTTCAACCCCAACAAGCTGCTGATCGACCCCTACGCCAAGCAGTTGGTGGGCAAGCTGCAATGGTCGGAGGCGCTGTTCGGCTACACCATCGGCGACCCGGCCGGCGACCTGAGCTTCGATGAGCGTGACAGCGCGCCGTTCGTGCCCAAGTGCAAGGTCATCGACCCCGCGTTCACCTGGAGCGAACAACCCAGCCTGCGCACGCCCTGGGATCGCACGGTGATCTACGAAACGCACCTGCGTGGCATCAGCATGCGTCATCCGGCGGTGCCCGAACATCAGCGCGGTACCTGCGCCGGGCTGACCAACCCCGAACTGTTGCGGCATATCCGCGAGCTGGGCGTCTCCAGCGTCGAGCTGCTGCCGGTGCACGCCTTCGTCAACGACCAGCATCTGCTGGAAAAGGGCATGAACAACTACTGGGGTTACAACAGCATCGGTTTCTTCGCCCCGCACCCGGCGTACCTCGCCAGCGGTCGCATCAGCGAATTCAAGGAGATGGTCGCACACCTGCACAAGGCCGGCCTGGAGCTGATTCTCGATGTGGTCTACAACCACACCGCCGAAGGCAACGAGCGCGGCCCGACGCTGTCCATGCGCGGTATCGACAACGCCAGCTACTACCGCCTGCTGCCGGATGAACGCCGCTACTACATCAACGACTCCGGGACCGGCAATACCCTGGACCTGAGCCATCCCTGCGTGCTGCAGATGGTCACCGACTCGTTGCGCTACTGGGCAACCGAGATGCGCGTGGACGGCTTTCGCTTCGACCTGGCGACCATTCTCGGGCGCTACGCCGATGGCTTCAACGAGCGTCACAGCTTTCTCGTCGCCTGTCGTCAGGACCCGGTGCTGAGCAAGGTCAAGCTGATCGCCGAACCCTGGGACTGCGGTCCCGGCGGCTATCAGGTCGGTGGCTTCGCGCCGGGCTGGGCGGAGTGGAACGACAAGTTTCGCGACAACGTGCGCGCCTACTGGAAGGGCGATCGTGGTGCGCTCGGCGAACTGGCAAGGCGCCTCACCGCCTCGGGCGATCTGTACAACCAGCGTGGGCGCCGGCCCTTCGCCTCGGTCAACTTCATCACCGCGCATGACGGTTTCACCCTGCGCGACGTGGTGTCCTACGACCACAAGCACAACGAGGCCAACGACGAGAACAATCAGGACGGCACCGACCGCAACATCTCCTGGAACCACGGCTGCGAAGGTGCGACCGACGACCCGTCGATCCGCAGCTTGCGCGTGCAGCAAATGCGCAACCTGCTGGCCACCCTGCTGTTCGCCCAGGGCACACCCATGCTGGTGGCGGGCGACGAGTTCGGCCGCACCCAGCACGGCAACAACAATGCCTACTGCCAGGACAACGAGCTGAGCTGGGTGGACTGGACGCTCGATGGCGAAGGCCGCGAGCTGCTCGCCTTCTGCCAGCACCTGATCGCCCTGCGGCGAAGTTACCCGATCCTGCGTCGCCAGCGTTTTCTGGTGGGGCATTACAACGAGGAGCTGGACGTCAAGGACGTCACCTGGCTGGCCCCGGAAGGCGGCGAGATGAACGAGGACCACTGGCACGACGAGGAAGCGCGGTGCATGGGCATGCTCATGGACGGCCGCGCGCAGCCATCGGGCGTCAAGCGCAGCGGCGCCGATGCCACCCTGCTCCTGCTGCTCAACGCCGATCACCAGCCCTGCGAGTTCCAGCTGCCCGAAGTGCACGGCGGGCGCCAGTGGCGGTGCCTGGTCGATACGCATACCGCGCAAACGCTGCCAAGGCCCGTGCAGCAGGACGCCGTGGAACTGCCCGGGCGCTCCCTGCAACTGCTGGAGTTGCTGCGCTAAAAGCAGCCACGAAAAAAAAGCCTGAACCCTGCTTTCGCCTGCCAACTCGAAAAATACAGATGCTGGGACACCCCATGACGCTGCTTGAGCGTAGCGCCGGCGCTGGGCGCACGCAGCAAGTCCGCGTCAGCCCCCGGCAAAAGATCAGCCATACCGGCCCCCTGGCCGGTCTCGGGAGAGACTCATGAAAGCAGTGGTTTTCCATGCTATCGGCGACATTCGCCTGGACGAGGTGCCAGAACCCCAGGTGCAGGCCAGCACCGATGCCGTCATCCGCATCACCGCAGCGGCGATCTGCGGCACCGATCTGCACTTCGTGCGTGGCACCGTCGGAGGCATGCGCAAGGGCACCATCCTCGGCCATGAAGCCGTGGGTATCGTCGAGGCGCTGGGCAGCGATGTGCGCAACCTGAACATCGGCGATCGCGTCGTGGTGCCGTCGACCATCGCCTGTGGTAACTGTGCCTATTGTCGAGCCGGCTACTATGCCCAGTGCGATGAGGCCAATCCCAACGGCAAGGAGGCCGGCACCGCCGTCTATGGCGGGCCGGAAATCACCGGAGCATTCCACGGTCTG
>CAMPIF010000333.1 GCA_946886245.1 Ectopseudomonas composti
CCGACCACACCACGTCGGCGTGGTCGCGCTGGTAGTTCTTCGTCATCTCCTCGCTGGCATGCCCGGCGATTCTCTGACCGTCTTTCCCGGCCTTCTTGTATAGGTGCAGGGATAGGGCGCGTATCTCGTGGAACCCTGGTTGTTCCTCATCCGTCCAGTTGGCGTAACAGCCAGCAACCTCCCGTGCCTCCTTGAATGCCCTGGTCAAATACCGCTCCTCGATCTTCGTCCAATGCTCTTTGTGCTCCGCCTGTTTCTGCCGTTTGCGGTCTGGTCGGCGATGGATGAGGAAGGGCGAGGGCACGTTGTCGCGGCAGCAGGTCAGTACGGCCTGCAGCTGTGGCGTGACCTTGAAGCGGATCCAGGCGGCGTCGCTGGCCTTGGATGTTTTCTGCTGCACCACATACAGATAGCCGTCGCGCACGTCGTCGAATCGCATGGCCAGGATGTCGGTCCGGCGCTGAGCGGTGATCAGCGCAAGGTCGATCGCGTTCTGCAGCCACGCTGGCGCCTTTTCGCGGATGGCGCGCACGCCTTCGACGGTGTGGCGCTTGCGCTGTTTCTTCTCGATCTTGGCGATGGTGCTGGCGGCCGGGTTATCCGGACACAGGCCTTTCGATGCCGCGTGGTTGAACACGTCGATCAACAGGGCGCGGGCCTGGTTGGATGAGCGCGCCGGCAGGCTGTCGAGCATCTCAGCCGCCATGCGGATGCTGATCTGGTCGACAGCCAGGCCTTCGAATGCACGCCGGAATTGGCGAAAGCGCACCGCGTACAGATCCAGAGTGCCCTTTGCCAGCTCACGCGGAGGCAGAATCTCGCGCTCATAGGTGTCGAGGAAGTCGCTGAACAGGTCAGAGGCCAACCCTTGCACCTTGTGCACCAGGTCGGCGCCACGCATGAACTCGAGGTTGAGTTGCTTGGCGGCGTCGACAGCCTTGGCCCGGTCGCTGCCGAACGGGAACCACACGCCATCTGTCGGCCGGCGATAGCGGAAGGTGCCGCGCCTGGCATCCAGGTAAAGGTTTTGCGGAAGGCCCTTGTTGGCCTTGTTGCGCGGGCGAGGGGACATCAGGCGGCTCCTTTCAGCACCATTGCCACCAGGTCGTTGCGGTTGCCGGCCTGGTACGCGGTCCAATCCACATACCATAGCTTGCCGATTTGCTCGCCGGGGATGATGCCGTTTTTGATGTAGTTGCGGATGGCCTGGCTGCAGGGCGGCGTACCACCCGGCCCCCAGCGCCGAAGTTGGAACTCGCTGATCTTGATCAGCTCTCGCCGCGCTGCCGGTGCCGGCTGGCGGGGTTGTATGGCTTTCTTCATCGCTACAACTCCGCCCACTTCTCAAGCGTGCAAATCATGGCTTCTGCTCCTGTGGCTTGTTGGAGCCCTTGATGTACTGGGTACAAATCACCACCGCGTCGGTACCGTCCTGGCTTTGAACCGGCATGGTGTGGAAGGGCAGCGCGCTGCAGTCCTCCCAGAGTTTGGTGCAGGTACGGCAGCGGCCGGCTTTGGGTTGGTGGTTCATGCTGCAGCCCTGCCTTTCTTCGGCTGGGCCAGGCCGGCCTCGAGCAGGCCGGCCTGTACCGCTGCGACCAGGCGTTGCAGGTAGTGGTATGCCGGGTTCGGCTCAGTGGCCGTCGACGCCATGTGCCACCATTCCTATCCGAACAGTCGGGTGAGCAGATCAGAAAGACGCCAGCAGGCCTGATCACTCTCGACGCTTTGCAGGTCGTCGAGCTCGCTCCACAGTTCTGCCGCTTCATGCTTGTCGAGGCGATCGCCATAATCCCAGTAATCGCCCTCACCAAGGCGCCGAGCGATCACAGCGCGCTTTGCCAGGGTATGCAGGGCGGTACCAGAGAAACGGCTTTCACGTACCTGGCTGGCGATGCAGCCGATGATGTAGTCGGCGCCGCTGTCGCAGACGAACTGCGCAACGGTGCGACCGCTCATGGCGCCCCACCATGCCGACCACGATTCACCAGCGCATTCAAGGATCAGCCGTCCGCGGCCAGGTTCGTGGTCTTCGACGATCACGCTCACCGGATCGAGCTTATACGACTCGCCCATCAGGTCGCTGATCAGCAGCTTGGTTACCTGGGTGGTTTCGATTTTCATGAGCTGACAGCCTCCTGCTTCACGTTGATGGCGAACACCTCGACAGGCTGGTCGCCGAAATTCGGATGGGTGATGGTGGTCAGGCGGTACCCGCGCCAGGGCAGTACCAGGCGCCGGTCGGCGTCGTCGCGCTTCGGATAGCCGCGGGTCAGCTCGATACGGTCGTAGGTGCGGCCTACCAGGCGCTTGCGCCAGTAGTCGTTGGCCAGCCTGAACTCTTCGGGCTTGGTGCCGGCTTTGATCTGGTCGAAGTACTCGCCTTTCATTGGCAGGTGCAGAGTTCCCATCGCCTACTCCCACCCATGCAGGTAGGCAGGCTCGGTGAGCTCTTCCAGTTCCTGGCGCAGGGTCTTCTCGAGGCGGACTGTCCTGCCTTCGTCTTGGTCTAAGGCCTCGGTGGCATCCAGCATCTTGTCGCTGACAGGCTCGACGTCGCTCTCGTCGAAGTCCTGGCCATAGCCCGCGAAGTCAACCAGCACTTGGATGGCGCCGGCTGGGTCGTAGGCGGCCACGATGTCGTTGTCGCCGACCTGATAGGCGCGCAGCACTTGCTCTTCGACCATGATCTTGCCTGCGCAGCGGTGGCAGAACAGGGCTCCATTCTCTTCCGCTGTGCCGTCCGTGAAGTGCCAGGCCTGGTCGCAGCAGCCGAGTTGGTAGGCGCCGGTTTCCCAGTCGCGCTTCCAGATACACTGGGAAGCAGTGAGCTGCTGGTTTACAGCTGTAGCCCCGGTCATGCGCGCTTCGATCATCTGCCAGGCTACCGGGTACTCCGGCCAGTCGCTTTCGATGACCAGGCACTCGCGCCGCGGAAGGTGCGCTTGCAGATGGCCAAGCGGCTCGATCAGTGCTTTGCGATAGTTGACCGGCACCTTCGCCAAGTCGCTCCGCTTGATCACGATGTAGCGGTCTTCACGCACGAACTCAGCGGGTGCCGCGTTCGTCATTTTCTGCTCGTTCATTGGTCACCTCACAGGTGTGGGATAATCGTTATCTGGCCTGGCCGGCGGCATCGGGCAGGGAAGTCCGGCCGGGCCGCCAGCGCGCCACGGGCAATTTTCTGAGTTATGTCCATCGGCCCCGCAGTAGCAGCAGCCGGTGACGAGGCGCCGGCGCACGGTCATGCCTTGGCGGCGTGCAGTCGTGCGGCCCTGGCTTCGTTGGCATGGAGCCATTCGATGAAGGCGCGGGCGCTGGGGAGGGTGTCGAGGCTGCGGAAGATGGGGATGCGCAGGGCGTCGGCGCGGGCCATTTCGGCTTTGGTACCGGCGCTGTTCTCCCAGCCCGGCACGAGCACCACAGCGTCGCACCGCTCCATCATTTCCATGGTGCCGCGAAGCCAGAAGTCGTCGCCAAGGTCGGGCAGGTCGAGCTCCATGTGCGCGGTGTTGGCGTGCGGTATGACGGGGAACCAGCCCAGGGCGGCTGCGCTGATTCCGATCACGCGGGCGGCGTCGATGTTTTGGGCAATAGCGTCCCGAGTAGCCGCCCTGTATGGGCCGGCCACGTAGATGAGTGGCTGCATGGTTTAGTCCTCGACGGTATAGGTGGCCGGGCCGTGTTCGCCCTGGTCGGAGTCGTTGGCGATGTTGATGAGCTGGCGCGCGATCGCGCGGAGTTCGGCGGCGGTGTAGTAACCGCTGATGGTCTTGATCGGCGTTTCACCGGTGATGGAGACCATCGGCTGGCGCCATCTCTGTTGCTGTGGCTTGTGCCAGGTATTCAGGGTGAGGGGCATGGCGCTGGCTCCTGTATGGGTTTGCAGCGCAAGCACGCGCAGGTGCCTAAGCGCTTGCCGGTGGTGCGGCAGTAGGTTAGGGCGTTCATGATTGCTGATGCCCTGGGCAACCGGTTTGATAACTGAAGCCCTCGCAGGGCGGGCCGAACGGCAGTACCTGGTAGCCCTTGCTGATGGCGTCCATCAGATGCTCTTTCGCCTCGTCGGATGTGGCCCTGGATCCGTCGTCGTGGCGAAACAAATCGGCGAGCTGGCGCCGGGTCATGTTCTTCAGTGCGCCGCGGACGTCTAGGCAGCAGTGGATTGTTCTGGACATAAGGAATCCTTCGCCGTAGTGGCGCGATGGCATGGAGTGGGGTAGGTTCTTAGATTGAATGGAAATAGCAGGAGGGCTTGATGTCAGGGGAGACGAAATATGGACCATCCACTCCAAAGCTCTGGCTTGCAGTTGTCTTGGCCGTGTTGTTCCTGGTTGCATCTTTTGCTATGCCGATCCTAGCTCTAAGCTTGCCAAGGCCTGACGAGCAACCACTGGATCTCTGGTTTCAACGTAGCGGCTCTGTCACGACGGTCTTTGCTCTTATTGCAGAGATGGTGATAGTGCGTGCAAAGTTGAGCATCACCCCTGCTGGGTTTGGTTGGCCAGGACTAAATGAACAGCGAAGGTTTTTCATTCCACTGTTAGGCAAGATCGAATGGCCGATGCTGGTGCTAACTATCACCGGCACGCTCATTTGGGGGTACGGTGACATCTACCTGCAGAAGGTGTTTCATTTTTAACTCGCCAAGGGATAAGAGGCCTATTTCGAGTTATGGGCACAGGAGGCCAATGTGGCTCAGGAAATGGCTCTAGTTGCTACCGCCGTCATATCTTCTATGGCCGCTCTTGGAGGAGTTGCACTGACATGGGCGCTCGGCAATATCACATCAGAAAGCAAAGACAGGCGGCTTGAGCGAGAGGCAGTGAGGAATCGACTTGAGGATAAGTACGTCCAGATTCTTACTGATATAGATTTTTACCTCCGCTGGCATAAAGGTGTTGATCAAATCAACGATAGGCTCTCCCAGATAGGTGCGACAGTATCGATATTTGCTGGTAAGGCCGTCATCGAAAAGTATGAGGAGCTTTCTGCTGCAATACGTGTTCTCGAGATGCTGCAGAAGGATGGCGAAAACAGTGCTCTCTATAAGTTGGCCCCAAATAATAAGGCCGAATGGGAGGCAGTTTGTACGGCGATGACAGCGCTGGCGGAAGCCATGCAGGCGGAAACAAGGCTGCTCAGGAATTTCTGACACCAATGCCTACGCCGGCTGTCCAGCGGCTTGTATTATAGTAATAATGTATCTGTGTGCTTCCGCACGATGCCGTCACCAGGAGAGGCTATGGACAGAGGCGACGAGTTTCACAAATTCATGCAGAGGCATCCAGCTGCACTAGATCAAGTGTTTGACCTTGGAAATCAGTCCTATGGAGAGATCCGCCTCGGGATGAACCTCGATGTGGTTGAGGAGGTTTTCTTGGGCGCCTATTACA
>CAMPIF010000334.1 GCA_946886245.1 Ectopseudomonas composti
GTAAGAAGTTGTCGCATGGCGACAATGCCGGCCCTGATTCAGTCCCTACAATCCTTGCATTCCCTGTCGTTTCGGGCGCTTCGCCGCCTGCCAGCGGCGGGTATTTCTCATCAGGAGAGCTTTGATGTCCGTTCAGCACGATGCGGTGCAACGCGCCGATTTCGACCAGTTCATGGTCCCCAACTACGCCCCTGCTGCCTTCGTACCCGTGCGCGGCCTGGGTTCGCGAGTCTGGGATCAGAGCGGTCGAGAGCTGATCGACTTCGCCGGCGGTATCGCCGTCAACGTGCTCGGCCACTGCCACCCGGCACTGGTCGCGGCGCTGACCAAGCAGGCCAATACCCTGTGGCACATCTCCAACGTCTTCACCAACGAGCCGACCCTGCGCCTGGGCAAGAAACTGGTCGAAGCGACCTTCGCCGAGCGCGTGTTCTTCTGCAACTCCGGTGCCGAGGCCAACGAGGCGGCGTTCAAGCTGGCGCGTCGCGTCGCCCATGACCGCTTCGGCCCGGACAAGCACGAGATCATCGCCGCCACCAACAGCTTTCATGGCCGCACGCTGTTCACCGTCAGCGTCGGTGGTCAGCCGAAGTACTCCGACGGCTTCGGCCCGAAGATTCAGGGCATCACCCATGTGCCGTACAACGATCTGGACGCGCTGAAAGCCGCCATTTCCGACAAGACCTGCGCCGTGGTGCTGGAACCCGTGCAGGGCGAGGGCGGCGTGCTACCGGCGGACAAGGCCTATCTGCAAGGCGCCCGCGAGCTGTGCAATGCGCACAACGCGCTGCTGGTGTTCGATGAGGTGCAGAGCGGCATGGGCCGTACCGGCGAACTGTTCGCCTACATGAATTACGGCGTGGTACCGGACATTCTCTCCAGCGCCAAGAGCCTGGGCGGTGGCTTCCCCATCGCGGCGATGCTCACCACCACCGATCTGGCCAAGCATTTCTCGCCCGGCACCCACGGCACCACCTATGGCGGCAACCCGTTGGCCTGTGCGGTCGGTGAGGCGGTGCTGGATATCGTCAACACCCGCCAGACCCTGGACGGTGTGAAGGCCAAGAGCGAGCAGTTCAAGACGCGCCTGCTGGCGCTGGGCAAGCAGTACGGTCTGTTCGAGCAGGTACGTGGCATGGGCCTGCTGCTCGGCTGTGTACTCAATGAGGCGTGGATGGGCAAGGCCAAGCAGGTGCTCGATGCCGCCACCGCCGAGGGGCTGATGATTCTGCAGGCTGGTCCGGATGTGGTGCGTTTCGCCCCGAGCCTGGTGGTCGAAGAGGCCGATATCGACGAAGGCCTGGCGCGTTTCGAGCGTGCGCTGAGCAAACTGACGGCCGCCTGAGTTTTTGCCGACTGACCGTGGGAAGGGCCTTGGCCGCGACGATCGCCGCTGCGACTGCATGGAGGCAGGAGGTAGAGCGAAGCAGGATGCCCGAGCCGAAAGCGCTTCCCACGGCTGTTTGCCCGACCCGGGCTACGAATACCCTGTTTAGAAGGAGTGACCCATGCTGGTGATGCGCCCTGCGCAAATGGCGGACCTGGCCGAAGTGCAGCGACTGGCTGCTGACAGCCCGGTGGGTGTCACTTCGTTGCCCGACGATGCAGATCGGCTGGGCGACAAGATCGCCGCCTCGGATGCGTCGTTCGCCGCCGAAGTCAGTTTCAATGGCGAGGAAAGCTACTTCTTCGTCCTCGAGGACACCGAGAGCGGCCGCCTGGTCGGCTGTTCCGGCATCGTCGCCTCGGCGGGCTATTCCGAACCCTTCTACAGCTTTCGCAACGAAACCTTCGTGCACAACTCGCGTGAGCTGAAGATTCACAACAAGATCCACGTGCTGTCGCTGTGTCACGACCTGACCGGCAACAGCCTGCTCACCAGCTTCTACGTCGAGCGCCCGCTGGTCAGCAGCGTGTTCGCCGAGCTCAATTCGCGCGGGCGCCTGTTGTTCATGGCGGGTCACCCGGAGCGCTTCGCCGATGCCGTGGTGGTGGAAATCGTCGGCCACAGCGACGAGAACGGTGATTCGCCGTTCTGGGACGCACTGGGGCGCAACTTCTTCGACATGACCTACGCCGAGGCCGAGCGCCTGTGCGGGCTCAAGAGCCGCACCTTCCTCGCCGAGCTGATGCCGCATTACCCCATCTACGTGCCGCTGCTCTCGGACGAGGCGCAGGAGGCCATGGGCCAGGTGCATCCACGCGCGCAGATCACCTTCGACATCCTCATGCGCGAAGGCTTCGAGACCGATCATTACATCGACATCTTCGACGGTGGCCCGACCCTGCATGCGCGCACCTCGGGTATCCGCAGCATCGCGCAGAGTCGCCTGGTGCCGGTGAAGATCGGTGAGGCCGATGTGGGCGGGCGCCAGTACCTGGTGAGCAACGGCCAGTTGCAGGATTTCCGCGCCATCGTCGCCGACCTCGACTGGGTGCCGGGCAAGCCTGTGGTGCTCAGCGCACAGGCGGCCGAGGCCCTGGGTGTCGGCGAAGGCGCCAGCGTCAGGTTGGTAGCGATTTAACAGGCTCTCTCCGGCTGGAGTGGGCGCCCTTCAAGGGCAGAGGAGAGTGCCGGCGGCGCTCTTGAGGAATCTGGAGGCTTTATGATTGTTCGTCCCGTGCGCAGTGCCGACTTGCCGGCCCTGATCGACCTGGCTCGCAGCACCGGCGCCGGCCTGACCACGCTGCCGGCCAACGAGGAGCGCCTGGCGCATCGGGTCGGCTGGGCGGAGAAGGCGTTTCGCGGTGAGGCCGAACGGGCCGACGCCGACTACCTGTTCGTGCTCGAAGACGATGCAGGCAAGGTCGTGGGCATTTCGGCGGTGGCCGGCGCCGTCGGTCTGCGCGAGCCCTGGTACAACTACCGGGTCGGCCTGACCGTCAGCGCCTCGCAGGAGCTGAACATCCATCGCCAGGTGCCGACGCTGTTCATGGCCAACGACCTGACCGGCAACTCCGAACTGTGCTCGCTGTTCCTGCACGCCGATTATCGCACTGGCCTCAACGGACGCCTGCTGTCGAAGGCACGCTTTCTGTTCATCGCCGAGTTTCGCGAGCTGTTCGGCGACAAGGTGATCGCCGAGATGCGCGGTATGTCCGACGAGCGCGGGCGCTCGCCGTTCTGGGAGAGCCTCGGCCGGCATTTCTTCAAGATGGAGTTCTGTCAGGCGGACTACCTCACCGGCGTCGGCAACAAGGCCTTCATTGCCGAGTTGATGCCGAAGTTTCCGCTCTATACCTGCTTTCTTTCCGAGGATGCGCGCGCCGTGATCGGTCGTGTGCACCCGGACACCGAGCCGGCGCTGGCCATGCTCAAGGCCGAGGGTTTCAGCTATCAGGGCTATGTCGACATCTTCGATGCAGGCCCGGCCATCGAGGCGCAAACCGCGAAGATCCGCGCCGTGCAGGACAGCCAAAGCCTGGTGCTGGCCATCGGTACGCCGGGTGATGACGCCAAGCCGTTCCTGGTGCACAACCGCAAGCGCCAGGATTGCCGCATCACCGCTGCGCCTGCGCGCCTGGCGGCCGGCACTCTGGTGGTCGATCCGCTGACCGCCAAGCGTCTGCGCCTTTCCGCCGGCGATCAGGTACGCGCCGTGGCGCTGGCGGCGCACGGCTGAGTTATGGGTTTGCGCGGCGGCCCAAGCAGGCCGCTGGAAAATGCTGGGAGTGGTAAAACAAAATGAACACTCATTACATCGCAGGTCAGTGGCAGCCCGGTCAGGGCGAGTCGCTGCAATCGCTCGACCCGGTCAGCCAGGCCGTGCTCTGGCAGGGCCAGGGCGCCACCGCTGCGCAGGTCGATGCAGCCGTTGCCGCTGCGCGTGGCGCGTTCTCGTTGTGGGCCGGGCACTCGCAGGATGGCCGCATCGCCGTGCTGGAGCGCTTCGCCGCCTGCCTGAAATCGCGTGCCGACGAAGTGGCCCGGGCAATTGGCGAGGAGACCGGCAAACCATTGTGGGAAGCCGCCACCGAAGTGAACAGCATGGTGGGCAAGGTCGCCATTTCTATTCAGAGTTATCGCGAGCGCACAGGTGAGAAGAGCGGCCCGCTGGGCGACGCCACCGCAGTGTTGCGCCACAAACCGCATGGCGTGGTGGCGGTGTTCGGTCCCTACAACTTTCCCGGTCACCTGCCCAACGGTCATATCGTGCCAGCGCTGCTGGCGGGTAACTGCGTGCTGTTCAAACCCAGCGAACTGACGCCGAAGGTAGCCGAGTTGACTGTGCAATGCTGGATCGAGGCCGGGCTGCCCGATGGCGTGCTCAACCTGCTGCAGGGCGGCCGCGAAACCGGTGTCGCCCTGGCTGGCCATCCTGGTATCGACGGGCTGTTCTTTACCGGCTCCAGCCGCACCGGCAACCTGCTGCATGCCCAATTCGCCGGGCGCCCGGACAAGATCCTGGCGCTGGAGATGGGCGGCAACAACCCGCTGATCGTCGATCAGGTCGCGGACCTCGATGCCGCCGTGTACACCATCGTCCAGTCCGCGTTCATTTCTGCCGGCCAGCGCTGCACCTGCGCGCGCCGCCTGCTGGTGCCGCAAGGGGAGTGGGGCGACGCTCTGCTGGCGCGTCTGGTGCAGGTCGCCGGGCAGATCAAGGTCGGTCGTTTCGACGAGCAGCCGGCGCCGTTCATGGGCTCGGTGATTTCCCTGCAGGCCGCCGCGCAGCTGATGCAGGCGCAGCAGGACCTGCTGGCGGGCGGCGCCACCGCATTGCTGGCGATGACCCAGCCGCAGGAAGGTGCCGCGCTACTGACGCCCGGCATTCTCGATGTCACAGCGGTTGGCGAGCGTCCTGACGAGGAGTTCTTCGGTCCGCTGCTGCAGGTGATCCGCTACGACAGTTTCGAGGCTGCCATCGCCGAGGCCAACGCCACGGCGTACGGCCTGGCTGCTGGTCTGCTGTCCGACTCACGTGCGCGCTTCGAGCAGTTCTGGCTGCACAGCCGCGCCGGCATCGTCAACTGGAACAAGCAGCTCACTGGCGCCGCCAGCACTGCGCCTTTCGGTGGCATCGGCGCTTCGGGCAACCATCGCGCCAGTGCCTATTATGCAGCGGATTACTGCGCGTACCCGGTGGCCGGGCTCGAGAGCGAAAGCCTGGCCTTGCCCGCGACCCTGACCCCGGGAGTGACTCTGTAATGAGCGCCTATGAAATGAATGTCGACGGCCTGGTCGGGCCGACTCACAACTACGGTGGGTTGTCCTACGGTAACGTCGCGTCGCAGAGCAACAGTCAGGCCGTGTCGAGCCCCAAGGAGGCTGCCAAGCAGGGCCTGGCGAAGATGAAGGCGCTGATGGACATGGGCTTCAAGCAGGGCGTGCTGGCACCGCAGGAGCGTCCGGACGTCGCTGCGTTGCGCAGCCTGGGCTTTACCGGC
>CAMPIF010000335.1 GCA_946886245.1 Ectopseudomonas composti
CTGGGCATCCATGCGCCCTTCCCCGGTAATCACCAGATCCGCGTTCTCCACTGCTGCGGCGAGGCCGGACAGTTCGGCCACCAGCGCGATACCGGGGCGGAAACTGGCCTTGAGGAAGGCACGCGCAGCGAAACCGAGACCACCCGCGGCGCCCACGCCGGGAAACTCGGCGTGATCCTCGCCCAGCGTCGCCGCTGCGATACGGGCGAAGTGGCCGAGTGCCGAGTCCAGCTCGGCGACATGCTCAGGCGTCGCCCCCTTCTGCGGACCGAACACCGCAGACGCGCCACGTGGCCCGCACAAGGGATTGTCGACATCGGCAGCGACCTCGATCTGCACCTTGAGCAGACGCGCGTCCAGCCCGCTCAAATCAAGCTGGTCGAGACCGGCCAAGGCCGCGCCGCCCGGCGCCAGCTCACGCCCCTGGGCATCGAGAAAACGCATTCCCAGCGCCTGTAAAAGACCAACACCGGCGTCATTGGTGGCACTGCCGCCCAGCCCCAGGATGATTCGCGTGGCACCGGCATCCAGCGCCTCACGGATCAGCTCGCCAGTGCCGAAGCTGCTGGCCAGACGGGCGTCGCGCTGTTCACGCGGCACCCAGTGCAGACCGCTGGCAGCCGCCATCTCGATGACCGCCGTAGCCTGCCCCATCCAGCCCCAATGTGCCTTGACCGGCTCCCCCATGGGGCCGCGCACGTCGCATTCACGACGCTCGCCACCCACGGCGGCCAGCAACGCATCGACCGTACCCTCGCCACCATCGGCCATTGGCCGCAGCAGACACTCGGCCTCGGGAAACACCTGCTGCCAGCCACGGGCGATGGCAGCGGCCACGTCGGGCGCGCTGAGGCTCTCCTTGAAGGAGTCAGGAGCAATGACGATTTTCATGATAGGTACCTCGAAAGGAGGCAGGCGACCGTAGCCACCTGCCGGTTACAGACCGTTGAAAAACGTAGGCGAGGCAGTCAGTGCAATACCGATGGCGGCCCCACAAAAACAGGCGAAAAACGGTCGGAGTCGCGCTCGACTTTACGAGCTGTAAATGAGCATTTTGAGCCTGTTTTTAACGCAGCAATGGCAACGCAGGTAGCTTTTGAACGGTCTGTTAAAGCGGGATTACAGCAAAACCAGGCTAAGCAACCAGACAGCGGCCATACCGGCAATACCCTGAATCAGGGTCGCCATGGTCTGGGCGCGATAGGCGGTCGCCACCTTCATGCGGCTGAACTGGGTCACGACCCAGAAGAAGCTGTCGTTGGCGTGAGAAACGGTCATTGCACCCGCACCGATGGCCATCACGGTCAGCACGCGACCCATCTCGCTGTCGAGCCCCAGATTGCCCAGCAGTGGCGCAACCATGGCCGAGGTGGTGACCAGGGCAACGGTGGAGGAACCCTGGGCGCTCTTCAGCGCGGCCGCCACCAGGAACGGCATGAACAGGCCGATACCCAGCGCCGACAGGGTGTCGCCCAGGTAGCCGGTCAGCGCGGTGGCCTTGAGAATGGCACCAAAGGCGCCACCGGCACCGGTGATCAGCAGGATCGGCGCCGCCTCTTTCAGGCCATGAGCGACATAGTCATGGAACTGCTGACGCTTGCCTTCGCCCTTGAGCAGCGAGCATGCCAGCACCAGGCCTACCAGCAGCGCGGCAACCGGCTGACCGAGGAAGCTCAGCACGTCGAAGAATGCGCCAGTTCCGAAGGGCTTGCTCGGGAAAGCAGCGAGCGAGCCCAGGCAGATCAGGATGATGGGCACGAAGATTGGCGAAAGTGCCTGCCAGGCGCTGGGCAGCTTGCCATAGCGGGCACGCAGCGCATCGAAATCGACGTTATCGGCGAGCAGTTCGCTCGGCGCTTCTTCCAGCAACTCGTGGTCGTTCTGCTTGAGGAAACGGTTGGCCCACAGCATACCGGCCACAGCGGTGACCGCGGCGACCAGCAAACCGACCAGAATCACCAGACCCAGCGAGGTTTCCAGGCCCAGGTTGCCGGCCGCAGCAATCGGACCGGGGGTTGGTGGCACGAAGGTGTGAGTGGCATACAGGCCGGTGGCCAGAGCCACGCTCATGGCCACCACGGACACCTTCATGCGCGCGGCCAGGGCATTTTTCAGCGAGTTGAGAATGACGTAGCCGGAGTCGCAGAACACCGGAATCGAGACCAGATAGCCGATGATCGACATGGTCAGGGTGGGGAAACGCTGGCCCAGCAGACCAATCACCGTCTCGGCCATGGTGATGGCCGCGCCACTGCGCTCGAGGATGACCCCGATGATGGTGCCGAGGACGATGACGATACCGATGTAACCGAGGATGCCGCCGAAGCCGGCCGTCATGGTCTTGATGATTTCGCCGCCGGGCAGCTGGTAGGCGAAACCGGCGATCAGCGCAGCGGCGAGCAATGCCAGGAAGGGGTGCAATTTCAAACGGGTAGTGGACAGCACGATGAACGCGATCAGTGCCACCAGAATCAGGACCAGGCCCATGACCAGTCTCCTCATTGTTGTTATGGCGGGCGCAGGGCCCGGATGGGAATGCCGAGAGGCGCCACATTGTGGCTCAGCCAACCCCAGCCTCGCCCTGTGCGCTGGCACTAAAACAGCCGCAGCCAAACCCAGAAGGCTGTGCAATCGCACAAAGCCATCGGCCCGCCTCCCCCAACGGGAGCGGATTACCGAGCGTTCAGCTGAGCCGTCTCGGTGGGTTCCAGCAAGCCCAGCCCCAAGGATAGCTGCAGGCGCTGATCCAGCCGATTGAGGTCCAGGCCACTGAGTTCGGCGATGCGCTCCAGGCGATAGCGCAACGTATTGCGATGAATGCCCAACGCCTGCGCACAGGTTTGCACCTGGCCGTCATGCGCGCACCAGGCTTCCAGCGTGGCCCTCAGCGTGCCCTGTGAGTCCTGCGTCAGCACCTGACGCAAGGGTGCCAGCCAGCCCTGCAGCAACCAGCTGTGGCGCTGGGCATAGAGCAACGTCGGCAGGCGCAATTCGTCCAGACGCAGCAGCCGACGACCGGGAAAACGCGCCTGGCCGTAGGCCTGAAGATCGCGCAGAGCCAGGCTGGCCTGGCGCAGCTCGGTCAGATCATGCAGCGGATCGCTGAGCGCAAGCGAGCTCACGCCCCACTCGCGTTCGTCAGCCTGCAGGAGCCAGGCACGATCATCGCGCGTGGTGCTGTAAGGTCGACACCAGAGCAGTTCGTGACGCCCGAGCGGCGCTACCAGATGTTCACTCTTGCCCCCCAATGCAGCGAGCACACGCGCCTGACGCGGCAGCGGATCGCCCTCTCCATCGAGTTGCAGCAGGCACATCTGTCGCGGCCAGGTCAGTTGCAGCCCCAGGCGTTCGGCATCGACCTCGAGACTGGACAGGCGCAGCATGGGGTCGAGCAACTGTCGCAACCAGGCTTCCTGCTGATGCCGCTGCCAGTGCCGTTCGGCCTGCAGAACGCGATGCTCGACCAGCATCTCCGCAGCCATGCGCACCAGTTCGGCATAAGGCCGCACGACCTCGGGATCACCCGTGATACCGAGCACGCCAATCAGGCGCTCGGCATGCAGCAACGGCAGATTGACACCGGGTTTGACGCCACGCAGGCACGCCGCTGCCTGAGCGTCGATCTCCACCACGCGCCGGTTGGCCAGCACCAGTTGCGCACCTTCATGACGGGTGTGCAGGCGGCTGGGGTCGCCGCTGCCGATGATCATGCCCTGCGCATCCATCACGTTGATGTTGTGCGGCAGGATGGCCATGGCGCGGTCGACGATATGCTGCGCCAGGGTGGAGTCGAGTTCGAGCATCGGAAGCGGCCTCGCGAGTGAGGCCGCCATTGTAGGCCGATCAGCGGCGCTTCACGATGCGGCCATCGAGACGCCAGCGAGCCTGAAAACCATCAGGCTGCCAGTGGGCTTACTCCGCGCTTGGCTGCTCAACGCTCTCGGCGGCCTTGTCGTCCGCTGGCGCTTTTGCCTTGGCCTGATTGCGCCGAGCCTCGGCACGGTGCCGCCTGGCCTGCTGCCTGGCATGCAGCGCCTGCGCCGCCGTCACCACGCCAACGGGCTGGCCTTGCAGATCCAGACGCGGTGCATTTTCCGTCATCGCAGCCCAGTAGCGACCGCCACGGCACCAGGCGGCAATACCCGCCTTGAGCTGCTCAGCGGTGATACCGAGCAACTGCAGATGCTGCTCGGCATCCTTGAGAATGCCTTCCTTCAACGGCACCTTGGGCGCCGGATTGACCGGGAAGGCCAGGGGGAAGTGCTTCTGCAACCGCCAGATCGCCTCGACGGTGGGATCCTGCTCGCGCGGCTTGGCTTTGGGCGGCGCCTTGCGCTTTTGCGGCTTCGCGCTTTCGGTTTTTACCTGCTGTACCTGCTGCTTCTCGGCGCGCAGGCGGTCACGTAGCTCGGCTAATTGTTCAAAACCCATCGTTCGGTTCGCAGCGTCCTGGTTGGTTCGTCGCGCAAGGGTATCTCATGTGCTCGTTTCGTACAGCCTTATTGGCAACCGGCATGCTCGGTGGTAGGTGATGGGCAGGCGTTTGAGGGACTTATGGAGGGCCGCTTTCGCTACATGACTGTTGCGGGGTGATGCAGCAACAGGCCAAAGGCTACCGCAATCAAGGGCACGCCCCCGGCCGATTCATGCCGTTCCTGCGCTACTACCATTTCTCGCGATAGGGGCGCACCTCGGAGATAAAGGTCCAGGCATCTTTGGGCTGATGTGCCAAGTGAAAGACTTCAGCGGCGATGCTCTTGGGTTGGATGAAAAAATCATCCGGCGCGTTGCTGTACATTTCTCGGGCCCAGGGCACATCGATTACGGCATCGATGACCAGATACGCCACGTGGACCCCTTTGGGCCCCAGGTCCCTGGCCAGCGACTCAGCGAGAATGCGTTGTGCGGCCTTGGTGGGCGCGAACCCGGCAAAGTTGGGTGAACCACGCAGCGCCGAGGTATTGCCGGTGACGACGATGGCGCCCTCGCCTGTCTCGATCATCCCCGGGGCCACCATTTGCGCCAGGTTCAGCAGCGCCATGGTGTTGACTTCGAAGTTGCGGCGCAGGGTTTGCGGATCGGTCTCCAGGAAGGGGGCAAAGGAACCGCCCACCGCGTTGTGCACCACGACTTGCGGTACGCCAATCTGCTCGATCACCTGTTTGAGCGCCGTTACGTCGGTGACATCGCAGGGCATGGCAAAGGCGCCGGGCACTTCGGCCTGAAGTTCGGCCAATCGGGCAGTATCGCGGGCGATCATCGCAACGCGATAGCCGCTCTCGGCAAAACGACGAACCAGGGATGAACCGACGCCCGGGCCAACGCCGGTAATCAGCGCCAGAGGTTGCTGAGTAGCTGTAGTCATGATGGTTGAGCTCCTGCCAACTT
>CAMPIF010000336.1 GCA_946886245.1 Ectopseudomonas composti
CGACCTGGCTGCCCAAGTCGCTGTTCGGCGACTGGCAGGTGCAGCACCTGCAAGCCGGCGGCGAGCTTTGGCTGGAGGGCCGTGGCCTGACCCTGGACAAGGGCGCCATGCGCCTGCATGCCCCCGAGTTGGTCGGCGGTCAGGCCAAGCACAAGGCGGTGACGCTCAAGGACCTGGCCTTCAACGCCTTCTTCACGCAAGACAAGCAGGGCGTGCGGGCGCAGATCGACTCCCTGGCGCTGACCCATGGCGAGCAGCGCATCGGCGAGTTGCACCTGAACCTGAAGCAGAGGGATGTGGGCGAAAGTGACGAGCGCTGGGCGCTGACGGCCGACCGCCTCGATCTGGCGGCCTGGGCGCCATTGGTGCAGGCGCTGGTGCCGATGCCCGATGCCGCGCGCGATGGTTTGGTCGCGCTGGCTCCGGTGGGTGCGCTCAACAACCTGTTGCTCGACTATTACCCGCAGCGTGAAGGTGCCGAGCGCCTGCAGTTCGCCACCAATCTGGACAAGGTGGGCATTCAGGCCTATCGCGGTGCGCCGGCTGCCGAGAATGTCAGCGGCAGTGCCTCGGGCAACCTGTTCAAGGGCGAACTGCGCCTGAACAGCGAGAATTTCGCCCTGCATCTGGATCAACTGTTTCCCGAACCCTGGCGCTATCGCCATGCCCAGGCGCGGTTGAGCTGGGACTGGAGTGAAACCGGCCTGACCCTGTACAGCCCTTACATGCGCGTGGATGGCGAGGAAGGACAGGTCGCCGGTGACATGCTGATCCGCCTGCTGCGCGATCCCGAGGCCGAAGACTACATGGACCTGCGCGTCGGCATGCGTGACGGTGATGCGGCCTACACCGAGAAGTACCTGCCGAGCCGCGCGCCCGGCATGAGCGCCGAGCTCGATCATTGGTTGAAGACGGCGATCCGCGCGGGCCATGTCGAAGAGGGCTACTTCCAGTATCAGGGCTCGCTGAACAAGGGCGCAGCATTGGGCGCGCGCAGCCTCAGCCTGTTCTTCAAGGTCAAGGATGCCGAACTGGCGTTCCAGCCCGGCTGGCCGTCGCTGCGTGAGGGCGTGGGCGAGGTGTTGATCGAGGATGATGCAGTGCGCGTGCGCCTGCAGAGCGGGCGTTTGCTGGACAGTCAGGTCAATGACGTCACAGCCAATATCCCCTTGCGCCATGATGGCAAGCCACCGCGCCTGGCGCTCGATGGCGAGGTGCAGAGCAGCCTGGGTGACGCCATCAAACTGTTGCAGGAAGCGCCTCTGGGCACAGCGGGAATCTTTGCCGGTTGGCAAGGTGAAGGGCCTCTGGCAGGGCGTCTGAAGCTGGATATTCCGTTGCAGAAGGGGCAGCCGCCCGGTGTGGTGGTGGACTTCGCCACCGAGGGCGCGAGCCTCAAACTGGCCAATCCCGCCCTGCAACTGAGCAAGGTGCAGGGTGCGTTTCGCTTCGATAGCGCAGCCGGATTGAGCGCGCCGGACGTGCGCGCCGAGGTCCTCGGGCGTCAGGTGCGCGGCACTATCCGCGCCGAGGGCGCGCGTGGGCAGGCGCGTACGTTGTTCGATCTGCGTGGACAGGTCCAGGTCGATGCCCTCAGTCAGTGGCTGGGCGGGCCGCAGAAGTTGCCGGCCAGCGGACTGCTGCCTTATCGCCTGCGCCTGACCCTGGATGGCGATGACAGCAAGCTGCGCGTCGATTCCAATCTGCGCGGTGTGGCGATCGATCTGCCTGCGCCCTTCGGCAAGACGGCGCAGCAGGAGCGTGATGCCGACTGGCGCATGACCCTTTCCGGGCGCGAGCGTCGTTACTGGGCGAACTATGGCGAGCTGGCCAGCCTGAGCCTGGCCGCTCCCCCGGGGGCGCTGGCTGACGGCCGCGGAGAAGTGGTGCTCGGTGGTGGCGCGGCCGGTCTGCCTCCCGATCAGGGGCTGCGAGTGCGTGGGCGCCTGGATGAACTGGACCTGGATGCCTGGAAGCAGCTCGGCAGCCAACATCCGGTGAAGGTGGATGCCGACAGCCAGCGCCTGTTTCGCAGCGCGCGACTGGATGTCGGGCGGTTTCGTGGTTTTGGTCAAGAGGTCGAGCAGCTGACGCTTGGCCTGGCACGGGAGGGCCGGGGCTGGGTCTTGCAACTCGACAGCGAGTTGGCAGCCGGGCGTGTGCTGCTGGCCGATGCCGAGGGTGTGCCTATTCGTATCGATCTGCAGCACGTGCGGTTGCCGGCGCCAGATCCTGAGGCGACGAAAGTCAGCGATGCGCCCGATCCTCTGGCCGATATCGACCCCAGGCAGATTCCGGCGCTGGATATCGCCATTGAGCGCGTGCAGCGCGGTGACAAGGTGCTGGGCGCCTGGTCGCTCAAGGTCAGGCCCGAAGCACAGGGTGTGCGCTTCGAGGAGCTCGACCTCGACCTGCAGGGGTTGAAGATCGGGGGCAGCGCCGGTTGGCGTGGTACGCCGGGCAACACCAGCAGTTGGTACAAGGGGCGCCTGCAGGGCGAAGACCTGAGCAAGGTATTGCTGGCCTGGAACTTCGCCCCGAGCGTCACCAGCGAGAGTTTCCGTGTGGACGCCGACGGCAGCTGGCCCGGTTCGCCGGCCTGGTTCTCGCTCAAGCGCTTCTCCGGCAATCTCGACGCCTCGCTGCGCAAAGGTCAGTTCGTCGAAGTGCAGGGCTCGGCCCAGGCGCTGCGCGTGTTCGGCCTGCTCAACTTCAACTCCATTGGTCGCCGCCTGCGTCTGGACTTCTCCGACCTGCTGGGCAAGGGGCTGAGTTACGACCGGGTCAAGGGCAACCTGCAGGCGACCAATGGCCTGTTCGTGACGCATGAACCAATCACCCTGAGCGGACCTTCGAGCAATCTGGAACTCAATGGCAATCTCGACATGAACAACGAGCGCATCGACGCCAAGCTGCTGGTGACCCTGCCGGTGACCAACAACCTGCCGCTGGCGGCGCTGATCGTCGGCGCCCCGGCGATTGGTGGGGCGCTGTTCGTGGTGGACAAGTTGCTCGGCGACAAGGTCGCCCGCTTCGCCAGCGTGCAGTACGACGTCAAGGGGCCGATGCAGGACCCGCAGATCAGCTTCGACAAGCCCTTCGAAAAACCGCAATGACCTGCTCTCTTGGCGTACGCTGTTACACCAAGCCGCAAAGAGTGTCGCCATGAATCTCGCTGTAATCCAGATGGTCAGTCAGGACGACGTGCAAACCAACCTGCGTCTGGCTCGCCGTATGCTGGAGCGTGCCGCTCAGGGCGGTGCGCGCCTCGCCGTGCTGCCCGAGAACTTCGCTGCCATGGGCCGTCGCGACCTGGCTGCCATCGGCCGCGCCGAGGCGTTGGGCGAGGGGCCGATCCTGCCCTGGTTGAAACGCGCTGCGCGTGACCTCAGCTTATGGATAGTGGCCGGCACCTTGCCGCTGCCTGCGGACGATGATGCCGACGGCAAACCGCACGCCTGCTCACTGCTGATCGATGATCAGGGGGAGCGTGTGGCCCGTTATGACAAGCTGCACCTGTTCGATGTCGAGGTGGCCGACAACCGCGGCCGTTATCGCGAGTCCGACGATTTCGCCCATGGCCAGCGCGTCGTGGTGGCCGATACACCGGTGGGGCGCCTGGGCATGACGGTGTGCTACGACCTGCGCTTCCCCGAGCTGTTCGGTGCGCTGCGCGAAGCCGGCGCCGAGCTGATCAGCGTGCCGGCAGCGTTCACTGCCGTGACCGGTGCCCGCGCCATCGAAACCCAGTGCTATGTGCTGGCGGCCGGCCAGGGCGGCGAGCATCCCGGTCAGCGTCTGACGTTCGGCCACTCGGCGATCATCGACCCATGGGGGCAGGTGCTGGCCGAACAGGATCAGGGGGAAGGGGCCTTGCTGGCTCCCCGCGATGCCGCCGAGCAGGCGAACATTCGCCAACGCATGCCGGTGCAGCAGCACCGCCGAATCTTTTCATCGGACGTACCCCGTCCGATCGTTGTGGAGTGACCATGAATACGATGTTGCAATCCGTCAGCGAGCATCTGCTTGCGCCCGGTAACCTGACGTTCGACAGCCTCGGCAGTGTGCTGGGTGAAGTCGCAGGCCCAGGTATCGATGCCGCCGACCTGTACTTTCAAAGCCAGGTTTCGGAAACCTGGGTGCTGGAAGATGGCATCGTCAAGGAAGGCAGTTTCAACCTCGATCAGGGCGTTGGTGTGCGCGCCCAGTCCGGTGAGAAAACCGGTTTCGCCTACAGCAACGCCATCAGCCTCGATGCGCTGACGCAAGCTGCCCAGGCCGCGCGTTCGATCTCGCGTGCCGGCCAGCAGGGCCGTGTGCAGGCTTTCGTCAGCCCGCAGGTGACCCAGCTGTATGCCGAGGGCAACCCGCTGGATGTCATAAGCCGCGCCGAGAAGGTCGAACTGCTGCAGCGTATCGACCGCGCCACGCGCGCGCTCGACCCGCGCATCAAGCAGGTCACCGTGAGCCTGGCCGGGGTCTGGGATCGCATCCTGGTCGCTGCCCACGATGGCAGCCTCAGCGCCGATATCCGCCCGCTGGTGCGCTTCAACGTCAGCGTCATCGTCGAGCAGAACGGCCGCCGCGAGCGCGGTGGTCATGGCGGCGGCGGGCGTACCGACTACCGCTACTTTCTCGATGAAGACCGTGCCATGGGCTACGCCCGCGAGGCACTGCGCCAGGCGCTGGTCAATCTGGAGGCCATCGCCGCCCCCGCAGGCAGTATGCCGGTGGTGATGGGCGCTGGCTGGTCCGGCGTGCTGCTGCACGAAGCTGTCGGCCATGGCCTGGAAGGCGACTTCAACCGCAAGGGCAGTTCGGCCTACAGCGGCCAGGTCGGCCAGAAGGTCGCTTCCAGCCTGTGCACCATCGTCGACGACGGCACCCTGGCTGGCCGTCGCGGCTCGCTGAGTGTCGACGACGAAGGCACGCCGACCCAGTGCACCACGCTGATCGAGAACGGTGTGCTCAAGGGCTACATGCAGGACAAGCTCAATGCCCGCCTGATGGGCGTGGCCGCCACCGGCAACGGGCGTCGCGAGTCCTATGCACACCTGCCGATGCCGCGCATGACCAACACCTACATGCTGGCTGGCGAGAGCGATCCGGAGGAAATCATCCGTTCGGTGAAGAAGGGCATCTACTGCGCCAACCTTGGCGGCGGCCAGGTGGACATCACCAGCGGCAAGTTCGTGTTCTCCACCAGCGAGGCCTACCTGATCGAGGACGGCAAGATCACGGCGCCGGTCAAAGGCGCCACCCTGATCGGCAATGGCCCGGAGGCCATGAGTCGCGTGTCCATGGTCGGCAACGATCTGGCGCTGGACAGTGGTGTCGGCACGTGCGGCAAGGA
>CAMPIF010000337.1 GCA_946886245.1 Ectopseudomonas composti
CGATTAAGCGGCAGCAGCTTCGCCCAGCGCCTTGATGTGCGCGTTCAGGCGGCTCTTGTGACGAGCGGCTTTGTTCTTGTGGATGATGCCTTTGTCAGCCATGCGGTCGATGACCGGAACAGCTGCAGTGTAAGCGGTTTTGGCAAGCTCGAGATCTTTGGCAGCAATAGCCTTGACCACGTTCTTGATGTAGGTACGAACCATCGAGCGCAGGCTGGCGTTATGGCTACGGCGCTTCTCAGCCTGTTTGGCGCGTTTTTTGGCAGAAGGTGAGTTGGCCACCGTCAAGCTCCTCGAAAACTGGGGGGTTACGACAAATAAGGCCGCGAATCATGCCGATCCATCTGCCTGCTGTCAAGTCTGATGACGCTTTCCTGTGCTGGCCTGACCAGTGGTGGCTCGCTACACTCGACGCCTTCGTTGAGCGGCGGATTGTCCGCTACTGCACCTCTTTATGGAAGCCGAAACACCCCATGAATCTGCTCAAGTCCCTGGCTGCCGTCAGTTCACTGACCATGGTTTCGCGTGTGCTGGGGTTCGTTCGCGACACCATCATCGCCCGTACCTTCGGTGCCGGGGTGGCGTCGGATGCCTTCGTGGTGGCCTTCAAGCTGCCCAACCTGCTGCGCCGTATTTTTGCCGAAGGGGCGTTCTCGCAGGCCTTCGTGCCGATTCTGGCGGAGTACAAGATGCAGCAGGGCGAGGAGGCCGCGCGCACCTTCGTGGCCTACGTCTCTGGTTTGCTGACCCTGGTGCTGGCGCTGGTCACGGCCATCGGCGTGCTCGCTGCACCCTGGATCGTCTGGGCCACGGCGCCGGGTTTTGCCGATGAGGCCGAGCGTTTCGAGCTGACCGTCGATCTGCTGCGGGTGACCTTTCCTTATATATTGCTGATCTCCCTGTCATCGCTGGCCGGGGCCGTGCTCAATACCTGGAACCGTTTTTCGGTACCGGCGTTCGTGCCAACCCTGCTCAACGTCAGCATGATCGTCTTCTCGCTGTTTCTGACGCCCTATTTCGACCCACCGATCATGGCGCTGGGCTGGGCGGTACTGGTTGGGGGGCTGGCGCAACTGCTCTGGCAACTGCCGCATCTGAAGAAGATCGGCATGCTGGTGCTACCGCGCCTGAGTGTCGGTGATCTCGGTGTCTGGCGCGTGCTCAAGCAGATGGGGCCGGCGATCTTCGGCGTCTCGGTGAGCCAGATTTCGCTGATCATCAACACCATTTTCGCTTCCTTCCTGGTGGCTGGCTCGGTGTCCTGGATGTACTACGCCGACCGCCTGATGGAGCTGCCCTCGGGTGTGCTGGGTGTGGCGCTGGGGACCATCCTGCTACCTGCGCTCTCCAAGACCTATGCGAGCAAGAATCGCGACGAGTACCGCCGTCTGCTCGACTGGGGGCTGCGTCTGTGTTTTCTGCTGGTGCTGCCCTGCACCCTGGCGCTGGCGATTCTCGCCGAGCCGCTGGTGGTCTCGCTGTTCCAGTACGGCAAGTTCGGCGCAGAGGACGCGCTGATGACCCAGCGGGCGCTGGTGGCTTATTCGGTCGGCCTGCTTGCGCTGATTCTGATCAAGATCCTCGCGCCTGGCTTCTACGCCCAGCAGAACATCAAGACGCCGGTGCGCATTGCCATCGTCAGCCTGCTGGCGACTCAGGCGATGAACGCGCTGTTCGTGTTCGGCCTGGAGATGGCGCATGTCGGCCTGGCGCTGGCGATCAGCCTGGCGGCCTGCCTGAACGCAGGCCTGCTGTACTGGCAGTTGCGCCGCGCCGATATCTTCCAGCCGCTGCCGGGCTGGGGCCTGTTCCTGCTCAAGCTGGTGGTCGCGGTGGCGGTGATGGTCGCGGTGTTACTGGGGCTGCTGCAGGTCATGCCTGCCTGGGCAGAAGGGGAGATGCTGGTGCGCCTGTTGCGGTTAGGCGCGCTGGTGTGTGCCGGTCTGATCGCCTACTTCGGCATGTTGCTGGTCCTGGGTTTTCGCCTGCGCGATTTCGCCCGGCGGTCGCTGTAGCCATTGCAGGGGGCGCCGTGCGCGCCGTCGGGTCGACGCAGGAGTGGTGCGCATGGCGCACCCTGCGATTCAAGGCGTCGCGATGCCTGTTGTGCATGGCCTGCTGTGCGTATAATCGGCCACTTTGTGAACAAGAAGCGTGCTATGCAGCTGGTTCGAGGTCTTCATAACCTGCAGCCCCAGGCGCGGGGCTGTGTGGTCACCATCGGTAATTTCGACGGCGTTCATCGTGGGCACCAGGCCATCCTGGCGCGCCTGCGCGAGCGTGCCGCAGAATTGGCCGTGCCCAGTTGCGTGGTGATCTTCGAGCCGCAGCCGCGTGAATTCTTCGGCCCGGACACCGCGCCGGCACGCCTGACCCGCCTGCGTGACAAGCTCGCGTTGCTGGCTGCCGAAGGCGTCGACATGGTGCTGTGCCTGGCCTTCAATCGCCGCCTGCGCGAACTGTCGGCAGCCGAGTTCGTCCAGCGCGTGCTGGTCGATGGGCTCAAGGTGAAGGATCTGGAGATCGGTGACGATTTCCGCTTCGGTTGCGACCGCGCCGGGGATTTCGAATTTCTCAAGGCCGCTGGTCTGCGCCACGGCTTCAGCGTCGATGCCTCGACCACTGTCGAAGTGCTGGGTGGCCGGGTCAGCAGTACGCGTGTGCGCCAGGCACTGGCGGATGGCGATTTCGAACTGGCCGAAGCCTTGCTCGGTCGACCGTTCCGTATCGCCGGGCGCGTCTTGCACGGACAGAAGCTCGGCCGCCAGCTCGATGCGCCCACCGCCAACGTCCAGCTCAAGCGGCGCAAGGTGCCGCTGACCGGCGTCTATCTGGTGAGCTGCGAAGTCGATGGCGTGATTCAACCGGGCGTCGCCAATATTGGCGTGCGACCCAGCGTTGCCGGTGACGGCAGCGCCCATCTGGAAGTTCACCTTCTGGATTTTGCCGGCGATCTGTATGGCCGGCGTCTCTCGGTGGCTTTCCACCACAAGCTGCGTGATGAGCAGCGTTTCGCCTCGCTGGAGGCCTTGAAGGCGGCGATTGCCGCCGATATCGCCGCTGCCCGTGATTATTGGCAGAGCCACCCGCTGATGAAGAGCCCGAAATGACCGACTACAAAGCTACGCTGAACCTGCCCGATACCCAGTTCCCGATGAAGGCCGGCCTGCCGCAACGCGAGCCGCAGACCCTGCAGCGCTGGAACGAGATTGGTCTGTATAGCAAGCTGCGCAAGATTGGCGAAGATCGGCCGAAGTTCGTCCTGCACGACGGCCCGCCCTATGCCAACGGCAGCATCCACATCGGTCATGCGCTGAACAAGATCCTCAAGGACATCATCACCCGTTCCAAGACCATGGCCGGCTTCGATGCGCCCTATGTGCCGGGCTGGGACTGCCATGGCCTGCCGATCGAGCACAAGGTCGAGACCACCTTCGGCAAGAACCAGCCGGCGGACCTGACCCGCGAGCGCTGCCGTACCTATGCCGCCGAACAGGTCGCCGAGCAGAAGGAGGGCTTTATCCGCCTGGGCGTGCTCGGTGAGTGGGACAACCCCTATCTGACCATGAGTTTCGCCAACGAGGCCGGCGAAATCCGCGCCCTGGCGCAGATGGTCGAGAAAGGCTTCGTGTTCAAGGGCCTGAAGCCGGTCAACTTCTGTTTCGATTGCGGTTCGGCACTGGCCGAAGCCGAAGTGGAGTACCAGGACAAGAAGTCGGATGCCATCGACGTGGCCTTTGTCGTCGAGGATGCCGACAAGCTGGCTGCTGCTTTCGGTCTTGCGGCTCTGGCCAAACCGGCCAGCATCGTGATCTGGACTACCACGCCCTGGACCATTCCGGCCAACCAGGCGCTGAATGTGCATCCGGAATTCACCTACGCCCTGGTCGATGTTGGCGACCGTCTGCTGTTGCTGGCCGAGGAGCTGGTCGAGTCCTGCCTGCAGCGCTACGGCTTGCAGGGTGAGGTCGTGGCCACCGCGCCGGGCGCGGCGCTCGAGCTGATCCGCTTCCGCCACCCGTTCTATGAGCGCCTCTCGCCGGTTTACCTGGCCGAGTACGTGGAAACCGGTGCGGGTACCGGCATCGTGCATTCCGCGCCGGCCTATGGCGAGGACGACTTCCGTAGCTGCAAGCAGTACGGCATGAGCAACGACGACATTCTCAACCCGGTGCAGAGCAACGGCGTTTACGTCGAGTCGCTGCCGTTCTTCGGCGGACAGTTCATCTGGAAGGCCAACCCGAACATCGTCGCCAAGCTCGACGAGGTTGGTGCGTTGCTCAAGCATGAGCCGATCCAGCACAGCTATATGCACTGCTGGCGCCACAAGACCCCACTGATCTACCGCGCCACCGCGCAGTGGTTCGTTGGCATGGACAAACAGCCGAACGAAGGCGCCACCCTGCGCGAGCGCGCCCTGGCGGGTATCGAACAAACCAAGTTCGTCCCGGCCTGGGGGCAGGCGCGTCTGCACAGCATGATCGCCGGTCGCCCGGACTGGTGCATCTCGCGTCAGCGCAACTGGGGCGTGCCGATCCCGTTCTTCACCCATAAGGAAAGCGGCGAGCTGCATCCGCGCACCGTCGAGCTGATGGAAGAGGTCGCCAAGCGTGTCGAGCAGGAAGGCATCGAGGCCTGGTTCAAACTGGACGCCACCGAGCTGCTGGGCGCCGAGGCCGACCAGTACGACAAGAGCCGCGACACCCTGGACGTGTGGTTCGACTCCGGCACCACCCACTGGCACGTACTGCGCGGCTCCCACGCCGAGCTGGCGCATGCCGATGGTCCGGCTGCCGACCTCTATCTGGAGGGCTCCGACCAGCACCGTGGCTGGTTCCATTCATCCTTGCTGACCGGTTGCGCCATCGATGGCCATGCCCCCTACAAGGAGCTGCTGACACACGGTTTCACCGTCGACGAGCAGGGCCGCAAGCAGTCCAAGTCGCTCGGCAATGTGGTCGCACCGCAGAAGGTGATCGACAGCATGGGTGCCGACATCCTGCGCCTGTGGGTCGCCTCCACCGACTACTCCGGTGAAATGGCCGTCTCCGACCAGATCCTGCAGCGCAGCGCCGATGCCTACCGGCGTATCCGTAACACCGCGCGCTTCATGCTGGCCAACCTCAACGGCTTCGACCCGGCCAGGGATCTGCTGCAACCCGAGCAGATGCTCGACCTCGACCGCTGGGCCGTGGACGCCGCCCTGCGCCTGCAGGAAGAGATCATCGAGGCCTACGCCGACTACCGTTTCTGGAACGTCTACTCCAAGGTGCACAACTTCTGCGTGCAGGAGCTGGGCGGTTTCTACCTGGACATCATCAAGGATCGCCAGTACACCACG
>CAMPIF010000338.1 GCA_946886245.1 Ectopseudomonas composti
GTCGATACGCGTGGAATCGATCTCGAACCAGCCTTCGGGCGTGTCCTTGCGGATGAACGCGGTGCCGCGCACATCGGTAATGGCCTCGATCGACTCGCCACGGGCCAGACGCTGCGCCACCTCGACGATGGCCCGCTCGGCGTTGCCGTAGAGCAGGATGTCGGCCGTGGCGTCCATCAGGATCGAGCGGCGCACCTTGTCCGACCAATAGTCGTAGTGCGCGATGCGGCGCAGCGAGGCTTCGATGCCGCCGAGCACCACCGGCACGTGCTTGTAGGCTTCCTTGCAGCGCTGGCTGTAGACCAGGCTGGCGCGGTCCGGGCGCTTGCCGGCCAGGCCGCCGGGCGTATAGGCGTCGTCGGAACGAATCTTCTTGTCGGCGGTGTAGCGGTTGATCATCGAGTCCATGTTGCCGGCGGCGACGCCGAAGAACAGGTTCGGCTCGCCGAGCTTCATGAAGTCGTCTTTGCTGCGCCAATCCGGCTGGGCAATGATGCCCACGCGAAAGCCCTGGGCCTCGAGCAGGCGGCCGATGATGGCCATGCCGAACGAAGGATGATCGACGTAGGCGTCACCGGTGACGATGATGATGTCGCAGCTGTCCCAGCCAAGCTGATCCATCTCTTCCCGGCTCATCGGCAGGAAGGGCGCAGGCCCGAAACACTCGGCCCAGTACTTGGGATAGTCGAACAGCGGCTTGGCGGCTTGCATATTTTTTGATCAATGGGCTATCACGAGGGGCGCGGATAATAGCACAAATATTGACCAAACCAGACTAAAGCGCTGGGTTTAATAGCGCCCCCACGCACGGCGACAAACGCTCAAGCACGGGGCTGGCTAACCCGCCTGGTTAGCGGCGCTTGCACAGAACCGGCTTCGGCAAGGAAAGGACAGAAAATCAGACATCTTCCTGCAGTAGCCTTACGCCATATTTGTTTTCGTCCGATAACAATCCTGTGCATATACTCAATTACTCGGTCAGCCGTCTCCAGGACATCTATGCTGCAGCGCTTCGCCCTTCTGCTCGCTCTTCTGCTCGGCTTGTCGACCACGGGCCTGGCAGCGGCGTCCGTGGTACTCACCGACGCCAGCAGCGGCATGCCGCTCAATGCGCATATCGAGCTGCTGGAAGACGCTCGGGGCACCCTGACCATCGATGACCTTGCCGCCCCCGAGCTGCAGTCGCGCTTTCAACCCGCCAATGGCCGTGCCAGCGTCGGCCAGAGCCTCAATCCCTGGTGGATCAAGCTCACCGTGCAACGCGACATGCGTGCCCCCGCCCGCTGGGTGCTGGAAGTGGGCTCGGTGACCCAACTCGACCTGCAGCTCTACCAGCCCGACGGCCAGGGCGGCTGGCTGGTGCGTCAATCCGGTGAGCGCGTCGCCTTCAGCGAGAACCGCGACCACCCCTACCGACGCATGGTGTTCGACCTGCCAACCCTGGGTGAACGGCCAACGACCTTCTACCTGCGCGCCTTCGACCCGGCGGGCAACTCCTTCCCGCTGCGCATCTGGCAACTTGATGACCTTAAACAACTGGCAGCCCGCGAGAACCTTGCGCTCGGCGCCATCTATGGCGTGGTTTTCGCACTGCTGCTGTACAACCTGTTCATCCTCATCTCGCTGCGCGACAAGGCCTATTTCTGGTACGTGCTGACCACCGCCTTCGCCCTGCTGTTCATCATGAGCATGACCGGTCATGGCGCGCAGTACCTGTGGCCCAACCACCCGGTGCCGGCGTGGCTCGACCGCATCACCTTGCCGTCGTTGTGGGGACTGTTCGCCAGCCGCTTCACCCAGACGCTGCTGCAGACGCGCGTTCACGTACGCTGGGCGCATCACCTGCTGAACATGGCCTGCGTGGTCTATCTCATCGCTATCGCCCTGACCCTGTTCGATCAACGATACCTTGCGGCCTGGGCCATCGCCCTGCTGTCGCTGACCAGCATCCCCGCCGCTCTGGGCAGCGCCGTGATCCGCTGGCGCCAGGGGTTCTTCCCGGCGCAGCTGTATCTCTATGGTTATGGTCTGGTCCTGGGCAGCGTCGCCATCCTGCTGCTGCGCACCACCGGGGTGCTGCAACCGGCCGAATGGAACGCCTACGTATTCCCGCTGGCCGTGGCAGCCGAATCCATCCTGTTCTCCTTCGCCCTGGCTTATCGCATCCAGATACTCAAGCAGGAGCGCGCCGTTGCCCTGCAACAGGCAGATCGTGAGAAAACCGCACGCCTGGCGCAACTGCAGGCCAGCGCCGACGAACTGCAAGCTGCAGTAACCGCACGTACCGCCGAGCTGGCCGCGACCAACGAACAGCTCCGCGACCGCGAACGCGAACTGCAGCACGCCGCCTTCCATGACTCGCTGACCGAACTGCCCAACCGACGCTATCTGGTCGAGCGCTGCGAGTCAGCCCTGGCTCACGCCGAACGGCACAAGGAGAGCGTGGCGCTGCTGCTGATCGACCTGGATCACTTCAAGCCGATCAATGACCGTTTCGGCCACGCCGCCGGCGACCTCATGCTGCAGGTGATCGCCAAGCGCCTGCGCGAGCACGTTCGCGCCGGTGATGCGGTTGCCCGCCTGGGCGGCGATGAGTTCGCCGCACTGATCTGCGGCAGCGATGCCGAAAGCCAGGCCCGGGAAATCGCCGAACGCCTGCTGGCAGAGCTGTCCGAGCCCGTGCGCTACGGTGCCGAGCGCCTGCGCGTGACCATCAGCATCGGCGTAGCGCTCTATCCGCGCCATGCGAAGAATTTCACCGGGCTGTACAAGGCGGCAGACATGGCCCTTTACCGGGTGAAGGAACTGGGTCGTTCCGGTTCGCGCGTGCATGGCGACGATGGCGAGCTCAGCGAACAGGCCTGCCTGCAGCTGGACGTGCTGAAAGTCCCCAGCGGCCTGGCTTAGCCCCGAAGGGCGGGCGCAACCCGCCAGGCTGCCGATGACGGGTTGCACCCGCCCTGGCAGAGATCCCGCTAGCCGATATAGCGTCGCGGCACCCGCGCGGTGACTTTGCTCAGCAATTCGTAGCCAATGGTGCCGCAGGCTGACGCCACTTCATCCAGCGGAAGATTGCTGCCCCATAGTTCCACCGGCGAATCGATGTCGGCCTCAGGCAGATCCGTGATATCCACCGCCAGCATGTCCATCGACACCCTGCCCGCCAGCCCGGCACGCTGTCCCTCGACCAGCACCGGCGTGCCGCTGGGCGCATGGCGCGGATAACCATCGGCATAACCGCAGCTGACCGTGGCAATACGCGAAGGTCGCTCGGCGACCCAGGTCGCGCCATAACCAACGCTTTCACCGACGGCCACCTCACGCACGGCGATCACCCGCGCGGCCAGAGTCATGGCCGGTTTCAACCCCAGCTCGCGTGCACTCAGCTCGGCGAACGGCGTAGCACCGTAGAGCATGATGCCGGGGCGCAGCCAGTCCATATGCGCCGCAGGAATGGTCAGCACCGCCGCCGAGTTGGCCAATGAGCGCTGATTGAAATCCAGATCCAGCAGATCGAGAAACCGCTCGACCTGCTGCTCGGTCAGCGGATGGCCGCGTTCGTCAGCGCAGGCGAAGTGACTGAGCAGGTTGAGCTCGCAGACCTGGTCGGCGCCCTGCAACCGCGCATGCCACAGGCGCAGGCTGGCGGCGTCGAAACCGAGGCGGTGCATGCCGGAGTCGAGCTTGAGCCAGACGTTGAGCGGACGCGCCAACTCTGCGGCAATCAGCGCCTCGGCCTGCGCCGCGCTCTGCACCACCACATCCAGGCCCAGCTGCGCGGCGATGGCGTATTCACCAGCCTCGAAGCAGCCCTCGAGCAGCAGGATGCGCGCCTTGTCATGCATGGCGCGCACCTCGGCCGCCTCCTCCAGGCAGGCCACGGCAAAGCCATCGGCAACCTCGTGCAGCGCCGTTACCACCTCACGCACGCCATGCCCGTAGGCATTGGCCTTGACCACGGCGAAGGCCTGACGCCCGGGCGCGCAGCGCTTGGCGACGGCGTAGTTATGAGCGATGGCGGAGAGGTCGACGATGGCGGCAAGCGGACGCATGACAGAAGGCCTGAACGAAAAACGGGCGCCCATCTTAACCGCTGGGCACCCGATTTCATTGATCTAGAGCGTAGCCCGGATGCAGTCCGGGGGCTTCTGCGCCGAGAGTCCCGGATTTCATCCTGGCTACAGAGCTGCGTGATTCGCGAGCCGGGCTCGCTCCTACACTGCTCGCGCGCGGTTATTCGTCCTCGAACTGGTAGCTACCCGGCGCCAGGTTCTCGAAGCGCGAATACTTGCCGAGGAAGGCCAGGCGCGCGGTACCCAGCGGGCCGTTACGCTGCTTGCCGATGATGATCTCGGCCACCCCCTTGTACTCGGTCTCGGGGTGATACACCTCATCGCGGTACACGAACATGATGATGTCGGCGTCCTGCTCGATTGCACCGGATTCACGCAAGTCGGAGTTGATCGGCCGCTTGTTGGGACGCTGCTCCAGGCCACGGTTGAGCTGTGACAGGGCGATGACCGGGCAGTTGAACTCCTTGGCCAAGCCCTTGAGCGAGCGCGAGATCTCGGAGATCTCGTTGACCCGGCTGTCGCCGCTGGAGCCGGGAATCTGCATCAGTTGCAGGTAGTCGACCATGATCAGGCCGATTTCGCCGTGCTCGCGCGCCAGGCGGCGAGTGCGCGCGCGCATCTCACTCGGAGAAATACCGGCGGTATCGTCGATGAACAGCTTACGGTCGTTGAGCAGGTTGACTGCGCTGGTCAGACGCGGCCAGTCGTCATCGTCGAGCTGACCGGCACGTACCTTGGTCTGATCGATACGCCCCAAGGATGCGAGCATACGAATCACGATGGATTCCGACGGCATCTCCAGCGAGTAGACGAGAATCGCCTTGTCGCTGCGCATCAGGGCGTTTTCCACCAGGTTCATGGCGAAGGTGGTCTTACCCATCGACGGACGACCGGCAACGATGATCATGTCGGCCGGCTGCAGGCCACTGGTCAGGTTATCCAGGTCATCGAAACCGGTGGACAGACCGGTGATCGCGTCGCCGTTGTTGAACAGCGTGTCGATGCGGTCGATGGCCTTGACCAGAATGTCGTTGATGCCCACCGGCCCGCCTGTCTTGGGGCGGTCCTCGGCAATCTGGAAGATCAGACGCTCCGCTTCGTCGAGAATTTCCTCGCCGGTGCGCCCCTCCGGCGCGTAAGCGCTGTCGGCAATGTCGTTGCTGATGCTGATCAGTTTGCGCAGCGTGGCGCGCTCACGAATGATCTGCGCATCGGCCTTGATGTTGGCCACCGACGGCGTGTTC
>CAMPIF010000339.1 GCA_946886245.1 Ectopseudomonas composti
CGGTGAGGGTCGGCAGCAGCGGGACGGCCGCCTGCCCCATCAAAGCCCGCAGGCCGCCGACGAGCAGGCTCGCGACCCCATAGCCGGCCGCGGCGCCCGCGCCTACCAGCACGGCGACCATCACCCGCTCGTACTGCAGGGCGCCGATCATCGATACGCGCGACGCCTGGCTGGCCGTGCCGTTCGCGATCACGAACGCCGCGACGGTGGACGGAGAGGGCGCGACCCGCGTCGAGGCGCTGGCGCTCGCGGCGGCCTGGGGCGCCGCCTACCTCGTCGCGCTCGGGGTCCTGTTGGCGGCCACGGGCATGCTTCCGCGCACGGTGCGTGACGGCGCGCTGCGCCGACTCGGCGCCGTGGCGCGGGCGTGCGTGAGGCCGGTCGCGTGGCTGGCGCTCGTCGCGCTAGCTCCGGTGCTCGCGATCGCTGTCGCGATCTGGCCGACCGCGACCGTCCTCGCCGTCGCCGTCTGTGGGGTCGCCTACCTCGCCTGGCGGTCGCCGCCCCACGCGCTGGTGGCGACCGTGCTGCTCTACGGCGTCGAGGGCACGCTGAAGGCGTTCAACCAGGGGCTCGGTGGCGGGGCGACGGTTGCCTTGTCTTACGCGCTGCTGGGCGCTTTCGCCGTGGCCATCGCCAAGTCGGGCCTGGCTCACGCCCTGGCGGACAGGGCTCTGGTGCTGGTCGGCAAGCAGCACGAAGGCGCAGGTGGTGCGCTGAAGTGGCTGCTGATCGCACTGCTGCTGGCAGTGGCTATCTCTTCACAGAACCTGCTGCCGATCCATATCGCCTTCATCCCGCTGCTGGTACCGCCGCTGCTCTATGTATTGAGCAAGTTGCAGCTGGATCGTCGCTTGATCGCCTGCGTGCTGACCTTCGGCCTGATCACGCCGTACATGTTCCTGCCGGTAGGTTTTGGCGGCATCTTCCTCAATGAGATCCTGCTGGCCAATGTCGCCAAGTCCGGTGTCGACGTCACCGGCATCAGCATCACCCAGGCCATGGCCATTCCGGCGCTGGGCATGCTCTTCGGTCTGCTCGTGGCGGTGCTGTTCAGCTATCGCGGCAAGCGCGTCTATGACCTGGAAAAGGTCGCCCAGGCCGAGCGTGTGGACGTGCAGTACAACCCGTTGAGCCTGTTGGTTGCGGGGCTGGCCATCGCCGCGGCGTTCGTCGTGCAGCTGTGGCTGGACTCGATGATCATCGGCGCGCTGGTCGGTTTCGTGATTTTCTCGGTGTCCGGCGTGGTGCGCTGGAAAGAGGCGGACGGCCTGTTTACCGAAGGCATGAAGATGATGGCCATGATTGGCTTCATCATGATCGCCGCTGCCGGTTTCGCCGAAGTGATGAAGACCACCGGTGAGGTCAAGACGCTGGTCGATAGCTCGGCAGCCCTGATCGGCCACAACAAGGCTGTTGGCGCGCTGTTGATGCTGCTGGTCGGGCTGCTGGTGACCATGGGCATCGGCTCTTCCTTCTCGACCATCCCGATCATCGCCGCGATCTTCGTGCCGCTGGGCGTGCAACTGGGATTCAGCCCGCTGGCCATCGTCTGCATCGTCGGTACTGCCGGTGCGCTGGGCGACGCCGGTTCACCCGCCTCGGACTCGACGCTCGGGCCAACCTCGGGGCTGAACGCCGACGGCCAGCACAACCACATCTGGGACAGCGTCGTGCCCACCTTCCTGCACTACAACCTGCCGCTGCTGGCGTTCGGTTGGGCCGCCGCTATGCTGCTGTAAAGGCGTGAACAGACGCCGGATTAAGTTCTCGGCGCCTTGGGTCGCTTAATTCTTCCACGGGGCTGCAGATACATCGGTAGCCCCGTTTTGGTTTCGCACACAAGGACAACAAGAATGCGCCTGACATTGAAAGCCAAGGTAATCCTGCTCGCGCTGGTTCCCGTCATCCTTTTCGCGCTGGTGCTCAGCGGCACGGCGGCGAAGGTATTGCAGAATCTGGCTGCTGACGAAGTGGCCGAGACGCGCGAGCGTCTGCTGCAGGAGAAACGCAGCGAGCTCGAACACTACATCCAGATCGCACTGGGCTCGGTGAAAGGCCTCTACGATGGCGCCGCCCAAGGCGACATGGCCAGTCGCGAACAGGCCATCGCCATCCTCTCGAAGATCAAGTACGGCGCCGACGGCTATTTCTTCGGTCACGATTCCAACGTGGTGCGCCTGTTCCGTGGCGACAGCCCGGTGGATGTCGGCAAGAGCCTTGCCGACCGGCGCGACCCGAATGGTGTGTACATCAATCGCGAGCTGGTCAACGTGGCGAAGAACAACAGCTACTTCGTCAACTACTCCTCGCCGCTGCCGGGTAACGAATCGGTAATGGTGCCCAAGCTCGCCTACAGCTACTACCTGCCCAAATGGGACATGGCCCTGGGCACCGCGCTCAACCTCGACGGGATCGAGGCGCAGATCGCCGAAGTACAGGCTGAGATCGACCGCCGCATCGGCACCATCATCACCAGCATCATGGTCGTGGCGGCGATCCTCCTGCTGGTGTTCGGCGTGATTGGTGTGTGGTTGGGCAACGCCTTCCTGCGCCCGCTGCAGCAGATCAAGGCCAACCTCGACGATATCGCCGCAGGTGAGGGCGATCTGACCCGCCGTCTGCCCGTCACCAGCCAGGACGAGTTGGGCCAGCTGGCGGGTTCCTTCAACCGTTTTGTCGAGAAGGTGCATGGCCTGGTGCGGCAGATCGTCGAAATGACCGGGCAGCTCACCGAGCTGGTGGGTCAGGTATCGGAACAGACGCAGCGCTCCGAGCAGGCCATGGGGCAGCAGCGCCACGAAACCGATCAGGTGGCTACGGCGATCAACGAAATGTCCGCCGCCGCCCATGAAGTCGCCAAGAGCGCGCAGAACGCCGCCGAAGCCGCGCAGCAGACCGACCGCGAAGGGCAGGCCGCCAAAAGCGTGGTCGATGGCAGCATCCAGCGCATTCACTCGCTGGTCGAGGACATCCGCAGCAGCGGCGTATCGCTCGACAGCCTGCAGCAGGACGTGCTGTCCATCGTCAGCGTGCTCGACGTGATTCGCTCCATCGCCGAGCAGACCAACCTGCTGGCGCTCAACGCCGCCATCGAAGCCGCCCGTGCCGGTGAGGCCGGGCGCGGTTTCGCCGTGGTTGCCGATGAAGTGCGTGCGCTGGCCAGTCGCACCCAGCAGAGCACCCAGGAAATCCAGGGCATGATCGACCGCCTGCAGCAGGGCACGCAGCAGTCAGTGACCTCGATGCGCCGCTCCAGCGATGCCGGTGAGCTGACCAGCGAGCAGGCCAACAAGGCCGGCGAGTCGCTCGATGCCATTGCTCAGCTGATTGCCACCATCAACGCGATGAACGCGCAGATCGCCAGCGCCGCCGAGGAGCAGACCGCAGTGGCCGAGGAGATCAATCGCAGCGTGCATCAGATCGCCGTTGCCGTGGACAGCGTGGCCGACGAAACCGAGCGTGGCGCGCAGACGGCGCGCAGCCTGGCCGGCCTGGGTGATCGCCTCGGGGCGCTGGTGCGTCAGTTCCGCATCTGAGTCAGAGCGGGAAGCTCCAGCCACTGAATGCGTCGCTGAGCGACTCGATCCAGGCGCGAACAGCCGGCGACATGCCGCGCCTGTGGGGGTAGGCCAACTGGACATAGCCCTCCGGCACCGTCCAGTGCGGCAGCAATGACACCAGGCGGCCATCGGCCAATTCCTCGTGGCAGTAGGTGGTGGGCAGCAGCGTGATGCCCACCCCGGCCAGTGCCGCCGACTTGCGCATGGGAAAGTCGTCGACGGCCAGGCGCGCCTCCAGGGCGATCTCGCGCGCCTCCTGCGTCGTGTTGTGATGAAAGCGCAGATGAATGCGCCGGTCGGCGCCGATGGCGCCCAGTGCGGGCAACTGCTGCAGATCTTCAGGCTGTTCCAGGCGCAGCCCGGCGATCAGATCCGGGCGCGCCACCACCAGCGCGCGCGCGGGTAGCAGGCGACGAGTGATCAGGCCCGGTTCTTCGTCATCAGCGTTACGCACGCGCAGGGCGACGTCCACAGCCTCGTTGAGCAGATCGATGCGGCGGCTGGTCTGCACGACTTCCAGCTGCACCCGGGGGTAGCGTGTCAGAAAATCATTGATCAGATCAGGCAGCAGGGCCACGCCCGGTGGGGTGGAGAAGCGCACCCGACCACGCGGCTCGCTGGTCAGGTTGGTCACGGTTTCCTCGGCCTGTTCGGCCTCCAGCAGCATCGCCTGGCAATGGCGCAGGTAGCGTTCGCCGATATCGGTCAGCGCCAGCTTGCGCGTCGAGCGTTGCAGCAAACGCGCGCCCAGGCGCTGCTCCAGCTCGGCGATGCGCCGCGACAGGCGCGACTTGGGAATGCCCAGTGCGCGCCCGGCAGCGGCGAAACCACCGGCTTCCACCACCTTGGCAAAGTAGAACAGATCATTGAGGTCATGCATGTCATCGTCCTATGAGTGGGACGAACTATCGCATTTTTGCCGTCTTATCGGCTATTGGTTCCATCGGTAGCCTCCCCGCAATTGCGTCACCACGTCGCATAGCACTCTGGAGAGTCCCCATGAAACTACTGCACCTCGATTCCAGCATCCTCGGCGATGCTTCCGCTTCCCGGCAGCTCAGCCGTTCCGTGGTCGAGGCCTGGAGCGCTGTCACTGCAGATGCTCAGGTGACCTACCGCGACCTGGCCAGCGATGCGCTGAGCCACTTTTCCGCTGCCACCCTGGTAGCCGCCGGCACCCCGGCCGAGCTGCGTGACGCCGCGCAGAAGCACGAGGCCGAGTTGGCCGAACGCACCCTCGAAGAGTTTCTCGCTGCCGATGCCATCGTCATCGGTGCGCCGATGTACAACTTCGCCATTCCCAGCCAGCTGAAGGCCTGGATCGACCGCATCGCCGTCGCCGGCAAGAGCTTCAAGTACACCGAGAACGGCCCGGTAGGGCTGGCTGGCGGCAAGACCGTGGTGATCGCCTCCAGCGCCGGTGGCATTCATGCCGGCCAGCCGTCCGGCCAGGCGCATGAGGACTATCTGGTGCGCATGCTGAATTTCGTCGGCATCGACGATATCGAGATCGTTCGCGCCGAAGGCCTGGCCTATGGCGAAGAGCCGCGCGCCGAAGCCATGAAGGGTGCTGCGCAGCGTATCTCCGAGCTGTTCGCCACTGCCTGAGCAGAGCGCTGAAACAACAAAGCCCGCGAAAGCGGGCTTTGTTGTTTCTGGGCTGAGAGTGCTGTCGTCCAGCCCTCTCCCCCAACCCCTCTCCCATGAATGGGAGAGGGGAGCAACAGCACTGAA
>CAMPIF010000340.1 GCA_946886245.1 Ectopseudomonas composti
GCCGCCCGGAGCACGTGCCCGGCATCGTGGAGGAAGCGATCCAGGCGGGCGCGCAGGCTTATCTGCTGAAAAGCACCCTGCGCAAGGAGCTGGTGGAAACCATTCGCAGCCTGGCCGCCGGCAGACGCCATATTCCGCCCGAGATCGCCGCCGACCTGGCCCAGCACATCGGCCAGCAGTGTCTCAGCCCGCGTGAAGTTGAGGTGCTGCAGGCGGCCGCTCTGGGTTATTCGAATCGCGATATCGCACTGCAACTGCGCATCACCGAAGACACGGTCAAAGGCCATATGCGCCTGATCATGGACAAGCTCCGCGCCAACAATCGCACCCACGCCGTGGCCATCGCCGTGCAACGCGGTGTGCTGGAGATCGGCACCCCACTTTAGTGTTGTCACCCTTCCCCTCCTTGTGAGCTGTGCACCATCGACGGCGCCGCGCATGCTCTGCAATCAATCATCCAAGGAGGTTTCGCAATGGGCTCGTTCGGCGAACTTCAGGCAATTGCGCCCTGCCTGCACCAGGCCGGGCACGATCCGCAGCTTCTTGACCGTATCGCGGCCTTGCTCGCCGAGGCTGAAACGCAGCTGCTGGAGGACACGCAAAGCGCCTACTTGCAGGTCGAGCAGGCCATGACGCTGCTGCGCCAGGTCAACGCCTGCAAGCAGTGTGGCATTCGTCAGTGCGCGAACGGTCTGACACGCTGGCAGACGCGACGCCTGGATCAGTACATCGGCGACAACCTGGCCACCGCCATTCGCACCTGCGACCTGGCAGCCCAGCTCAGCCTGAGCAGCAGCCATTTCTCCCATGTGTTCAAACAGACCTTCGGCGTCACGCCGCTGGCCTATGTGGCACGCAAACGCATCGAGGCGGCCAGGGAGATGATGCTGTCCACCGATCAACCATTGACCCAGATCGCGCACGCCCACGGGTTCTGCGACCAGTCGCATTTCACCCGCACCTTCCGCCGCGAGACCGGACTGAGCCCTTTGATATGGCGGCAACGCTGCACAGCAAAGTCCAAAGCCACCGCCGAGCCGTGATCAGCCGAGCATGGTCACGTGGCGTGGGTGACTGGCGACGCGCTCGAGCCAGGCGCGCACGGCCGGGAAGGCCTCCAGGCTGAAGCCGCCTTCGTCGGCCACGTGGGTGTAGGCATACAGGGCGATATCGGCGATGGAGTAGTGCTCACCGACCAGGTAAGGAGTGCGCTCGAGCTGCTTCTCCATCACCTTCAAGGCCTTGTAGCCAAGCTTCAGGCAGCGCGCGTGCTCCTCGCGGCGCTCCTCCGGCATGCCCTGGTAGAGCTGGATGAAACGCGCCACCGCGACGTACGGCTCGTGGCTGTATTGCTCGAAGAACTGCCACTGCAGCACCTGGGTGCGCAAGCGCGGCTCGCTGGGCAGGAACTCGCTGCCATCGGCGAGGTAGTTGAGGATGGCGTTGGACTCCCACAGGCAGGTGCCGTCTTCCAGCTCCAGCACCGGAATCTTGCCGTTGGGGTTCTTGGCCAGGAAGGCTTCGCTCTGCGTTTCGCCCTTGAGGATATCGATCGCAATCCACTGGTACTCCTTGCCCAGCAGATGCAGCATCAGCTTGACCTTGTAGCAGTTGCCCGAGCGGTAATCGCCGTAGACCTTGAACATCGCGTTGCACTCCCCGTGTTTCCTTCTTTTACCTGTAGGAGCCGGCTTGCCGGCGATCTGCCCTAGCAAGCGCATCGCCAGCAAGCCGGCTCCTACGCTTCAAGCTTCTACTTCGCCTGTGCCTCTTGGATCACCGCCGACAGGCGGCGCAACCCTTCGCCCAGGCGCTCCGGCGCCACGTGACTGAAATTCAGTCGCAGGTGGCCGGGATTGGCATCCGGATCGATGAAGAACGGCTCACCCGGCATGAACGCGACGTTCTGCGCCAGCGCCGCATCGAGCAGCGTGCGGGTGTCGAGCGGCTGCTTCAGGGTCAACCAGAAGAACAGACCGCCCTGTGGAATTTCCCACTCGGCCAGGTCGCCGAAGTGCTCCAGCAACGCCGCCTGCATGGCGTCGCGGCGAATGCGGTAGAAGTCGCGCAGCTCGGCCAGGTGGCCACGGTACTGCTCGCTGCCCAGCCACTGCAGCGCCTGCCACTGGCCGATGCGGTTGGTGTGCAGGTCGGCTGACTGCTTCAGGCGCAGCAGGTGCGGGTAAAGGTCCTGGGTGGCGATCAGGTAGCCGACACGCAGGCCCGGCAACAGTGTCTTGGAGACGGTACCGGTATAGATCCAGCTGGCCTTCTTCAGGCGGCTGACGATGGGCGTGGCGCTACCGGCATCGAACACCAGCTCGCGGTACGGCTCGTCCTCGATCAGGGTCACGCCGAACTCGTCGAGCAGCGCCGCCACGGCTTCACGCTTGGCTTCGCTGTAACGGGTGGCGGACGGATTCTGGAAGGTCGGGATCAGGTAGGCGAAAGCCGGCGTGTGATTTTCCAGACGCTGACGCAGCGCCGCCAGCTCGGGGCCGTCGGCCTCCTGCGGCACGCTGATGCAGTCGGCGCCAAACAGCTGGAAGGCCTGCAGGGCCGCCAGGTAGGTCGGCGCTTCGAGCAGCACTTCGGTGCCCGGATCGATGAACAGCTTGGAGGCCAGGTCCAGGGTCTGCTGCGAACCGCTGACGATCAGTACCTGGCTGGCATCGCAGGGCACACCCAGCGCGCGTGCCTCGGCGGCAATGGCCTCGCGCAGCGCCGGCTCGCCTTCGCTCATGCCGTACTGGCCCATGCTCGCCGGCATCTCGGTCCAGTCCACCTTCGGCAGCATCGGCTCGGCCGGCAGGCCACCGGCGAAGGACATCACTTCCGGACGCTGCGCCGCGGCAAGAATTTCACGGATCAGGGAGCTTTTCAGGCGGGCGATGCGTTCGGAGAAGGCCATGGGATGTCCTGGGGTGCCAAAGTCATTGGAATTAAGTCAAACTGCTTGACCGAAACTACGCCGCCAACCAGAGATACGTCAATATGACTGACCTAAAAAATTTCCCCGAGAAATTTTTCACGTCGCCCGCCGAGGGCACGCAGGCCGGCCGTCATGGCTCGCAGGTCATCAAGAATGCCGCTGCTCAGCAGGCTGCCATGGAAGCCTTCTTCTTCGGCTACCAGGCCTTCACGGCCAAGCCCGACGAAATGCTCGCCAGGCGCGGCCTGTCGCGTGTGCATCACCGCATCCTGTTCTTCATCGCCAAGTACCCGGGCCTGAACATGACCGAGCTGCTGGGTTACCTGGGCGTGAGCAAGCAGGCGCTGAACATGCCGTTGCGCCAACTGATCGAAATGAACCTGGTGCAGAGCGAGGCTGCCGCAGACGACAAGCGCAAGCGTGTTCTCGGCTTCACCCCCGAGGGCGCCAAACTGGAGCAGGCCCTGCGCCGCGAACAGGCGCGCCTGTTGCAGCGCGTGTTCGGCGAGATGGGCGAAGAAGCCGTGCAGGGCTGGCTGGACGTCAATCATGCGCTGGCGCGCAGCCGCCAGGAACGCACCTGAGCATCACGCCCATATCCCGCTCGCAGGCGCTCGCATACCCATTCATTCGCAAACAGAGCTCGCGCCCAGCGATTCAGCCTGCCTCCTTGGTTCCTCTGCGCCGCCGGTCACGCAGGCCATCAGGTGATTGCACCCTGACACGACCTCTGCGATCATATGCGAATCATTATCACCTTAACTTAGATCTCGCGAGGTGCGCGTGTCGGTTCAGGATTCCAGCAATCAGCAACTGGTCGGTCTGCTTTATCGCGATCACCGTGACTGGCTGTTCGGCTGGCTGCGCAAAAGCCTGAATTGCGCGCAACGCGCCGAAGACCTGAGCCAGGACACCTTCGTCCGCCTGCTCGGCCGCGCCGACCTGCACCACCCGCGCGAGCCCAGAGCCCTGCTCACCACCATCGCCAAAGGGCTGCTGGTCGACCAGTTCCGCCGCCATGCGCTGGAACGTGCCTATCTGGAAGAACTCGCGCTGGCTCCGCAAGCCCTGCAGCCCAGCCCGGAAGAACAGGCGCTGGCACTTGAGCAACTGGCCGAGATCGACCGCCTGCTCGGTCAACTGTCGAGCAAGGCACGCGCGGCGTTCCTCTATAACCGTCTGGACGGCCTCGGTCATGCCGAGATCGCCGAGCGTCTTGGTGTGTCCCCGTCGCGCGTGCGCCAATACCTCGCCCAGGGCCTGCGCCAGTGCTACATCGCACTGTACGGAACGCCGCAATGAGTCAGGTATCGGCTCGCGTGCTCGATGAGGCCATCGCCTGGCAGCTGTGCCTGGACTCGGGTGAAGCCAGCGAGCAGCAGCGCCACGACTTCGCCGACTGGCTGGCCGCTCACCCGGAGCATGGCCTGGTCTGGCGACGCCTCGGCGGCATCGACCAGCAACTTTCTGCCGCCAGCACGCCGATGGCGCGACGCGCCCTGTTGCAGAGCAGCGTCAGCCGTCGGCGCAGCCTGCGCCGTCTCGGCGGTAGCGCCCTGAGTCTGCTGCTGGCCACAGGTGTAACGCTGGCGCTGCTGGCTCAGCAACGCCCGCTTGGCGACTACCTCGCCGACTACCATACCGCCAGCGGAGAACAACGCGACCTGCTGCTCGCCGACCGCAGCCAGGTACGCCTCAACAGCCGCAGTGCGCTGGATATCGAATTCGACGACAACGAGCGGCGCCTGCACCTGCGCAGCGGCGAAATTCTGGTTCAGACCGCCAAGGGCGATACCCGCCCCTTCATCGTCGAAACGGAGCAGGGACGACTGCGTGCATTGGGTACGCGCTTTCTGGTCCGACGCGAAGGGGCTGCGACCGAACTGATCGTGTTGCAGTCAGCAGTCGCTGCCAGGCCGCTGACCGGTTCGCAGGAACGCATCATCCACAGCGGCGAGCAGGTGCGCATGGACAGCCAGCACCTCGGCGACAGCCATCCTGCCCCCGTCAGCGCCGACGCCTGGAGCCGCGGCATGCTGGTGGCGGACAACCTGCCACTGCAGCGCCTGATCGATCAGCTTGGCGAATACCGCAGCGGTTATCTGAGCCTCGACCCGAGCCTGGCCGGGCTGCGCATCAGCGGCAGCTTCCCGCTGCACGACAGCGACAAGGCACTGGCCGCCCTGGCGCTGAGCCTGGTGCCCGGCAGCGCCGTGGCCCAGCCCAGCGCCGTCGACGTACGCCTCAAGGTGGCTGACCAGCCCGCCGTCGAGGTCGTGACCGCCCCCCGCTCCTGGCCGGGCGAGCTGCTCGAGGCCCACGGCGTCCCTGTCGACGCCAACGACCTGGTCGACGTCGTCC
>CAMPIF010000341.1 GCA_946886245.1 Ectopseudomonas composti
ATCTTGCCGATCACGTGCATCTCGCACGGCTTGCAGTCGAACTTCAGGGTCAGCACCTCATCGCCGTGCACCAGCTGCATCGGCGCCACCTTGGTGCGTACGCCGGTCACGCCCTTGGCCTGCTTCGGGCACAGGTTGAAGGAGAAGCGCAGGCAGTGCTTGGTGATCATCACCGGCACTTCGCCGGTTTCCTCGTGCGCCTCGTAGGCCGCGTCGATCAGCTGCACGCCATGGCGATGGTAGAAGTCGCGCGCCTTCTGGTTGTAGACGTTGTAGAGGAACGACAGGTGCGACTCCGGGTACACCGGCGCCGGGGCGGTCTCGGCCTTGCGGCTGCCGCGTGGGTGAGCGGCGACGCGCGCTTCGGTCAGCGCTTCGATGGCCTCGCGGCGCAACGCCTTGAGCTGCGAGTTGGGCACGAAGAACGCCTGGGGTGCATCCAGCGTCACGCCCTGGGCGTGGTAGATGGTGGTGCCGAGCTGGGTGAGCAGGTCGCGCAGGCCGTCGAGCGCCTGTTCGGGTTTGTTGGCGACACCGAACGGGCCGGGCAGGGCGACGTCGACGCTGATGCCTTCTTCGCTGGTGGCGGTGAGCGTGAGGGCATCTTCATGCAGCTCGGCCTTCCAGCTGACGCCGATACGGCGTTCGGCGCTGGTGCGTTGCAGCGCCTGCTGCCAGTTGTGGTCGAGGTTGCGGCTAAGCGGATGGTTCGGACGCAAGCGGAACAGCCCTTCGGGCATTTCGTTGGGCTCGACGCGGTAGCGGTAGCGCTTCTCGCCGTCTTCCTCGAACTCTGCCTTCAGTTCGGCGATATTGGCGCGGAACCCCACCACCTCGCGCTTGACCAGCACGTTGAGGCCGTCGCCGTTGGACAGCGGCTCGTGAGTGACGGCGATCAGGTCGCGCTTGTTCACCTTCTCGACCACGCCGACAGACAGCCCGGTGAATGTGGGCGAGTCGAAGGCGCCGATGTCCACCTTGCGCTCGGTGACGAAGTAATCGGTGCTGCCGCGATGGAAGGTCTTGTCCGGGTCGGGCACGAAGAAGTGCGCGGTACGGCCGCTGGAAGCGCGGGCCAGGTCCGGGCGGTCTTCGAGAATGGCGTCGAGCTCGCGGCGGTAGTGGGCGGTGATGTTCTTCACGTAGGCCACGTCCTTGTAGCGGCCCTCGATCTTGAACGAGCGCACGCCGGCCTCGACCAGGGCGCGCAGGTTGGCGCTCTGGTTGTTGTCCTTCATCGACAGCAGGTGTTTCTCGTAGGCGATCACGCCGCCTTTTTCATCCTTGAGGGTGTAGGGCAGGCGGCAGGCCTGCGAGCAGTCGCCACGGTTGGCGCTGCGCCCGGTCTGCGCATGGGAGATGTTGCACTGGCCGGAAAAGGCCACGCACAGCGCGCCGTGGATGAAGAACTCGATGGCCGCGTCGGTGGCGTCACTGATGGCGCGGATTTCCTGCAGGTTCAGCTCGCGCGCCAGCACCAGCTGGGAGAAGCCGGCCTGGTCGAGGAATTTGGCCCGCTCCAGCGTGCGGATATCGGTCTGGGTGCTGGCATGCAGCTCGATGGGCGGAATATCCAGCTCCATCACCCCCATGTCCTGCACGATCAGCGCATCCACACCCGCGTCGTAGAGCTGGTGGATCAGCGCGCGCGCCGGCTCCAGCTCATCGTCATGCAAGATGGTGTTGATCGTGGTGAACACCCGCGCGTGGTAGCGCCGGGCGAATTCCACCAGCCTGGCGATATCGCTCACCTCGTTGCAGGCGTTGTGCCGCGCGCCGAAGCTCGGGCCGCCGATGTAGATGGCGTCGGCGCCATGCAGAATGGCCTCGCGGGCGATCTCGACATCACGCGCAGGGCTGAGCAGTTCCAGGTGGTTCTTGGGCAGGGACATGGTGTTTTCTTTTATCAGGCTGGCACACGGGCAAGGCGCGCATTGTACCGGGCTGTTGGCCTGTGGGCACTCGTCAGATGCCGGACGGCTGGTAATACGCACCGATGGCGGTACAGTAGCGGCCTTTTTCAGGCGGAGGCGTGGCGATGGACAACAGAGGGTTGGAGAAGCTCGATCAGTGGCTGCTCAAGTACGGCAACGATGACTCGATCCTGTCCGCCAGCGAGCTGGACGGTTACTTCGCCGCCATCGTCTCCGGGCCGCGTCAGGTCGCGCCTGCCGTCTGGTATTCGGCGATCTGGGCCGACCAGCCGCCGCAATGGCCGAGTGACAAGGATGGCGAACGCTTCATGAAGCTGGCCGTCGAGCTGATGAGCGAGGCGGCCTACATGCTCAGCGAGGAGCCGGATGACTACGAGGCCATCTTCCTCGCTGACGATAACGGCAAGGGCGAGAAGCTGATCGTTTCCGAGTGGTGCGCAGGCTACCTGCGCGGCGCTGTGGTTGCCGGCTGGCTGGAGGAGGCGCTACCCGACTCGGTGCAGGCAGCCCTGGCGCTGATCACCCTGCATGGCGATGAAAGTGGCAGCGAGACGCTCAAGGCCATGTCCGACGCCGAATACGAGGCCAGCACGGCGATGCTCGAACCGGCTGCCGTCGAGCTCTACGAGTACTGGCAGCAGAACTTGCAGCCGGTACTGCCGGTGCGACGTGATGACGCCAAGGTGGGGCGCAACGACCCCTGCACCTGTGGCAGCGGCAAGAAGTACAAGCAGTGCTGCATGCGCTGACCGGTTGCCGTCACCCGGCCCGGCGCGCGAGCCCCGATGTCGTGCTCAACTGCAGGGCGGGTCCTCGGTCATGGCCAGCAGTTCCGGCCGCGTGCCGAAAACCTGCATCACGTCATTGACCGACATCCACCAGTCGTCGTGCCACTTGATTACGCGCAGGCGCTTGTCTGCCGTGCTCAGCTGTCGATAGCTGGGCAAGCTGGCGCTGTTGAACAGGTGCGGCAGCAAGACCTGGCAGAGCCAGCTGCGCAGACGCTCAGCGCGTGAGCTGGTGGTGCTCAGGCTCAGGCGCAGCAGGTTCTCCAGGTCGATCATGGCGTGAGGCGCTTGCTCATTGCCGAAGAGGATGCCCTCCGGTCGGCAATGCAGCAGCAGGGCGGCTTCTTCGTCCGCCAGTTCCAGGGCCTGGCAAACGGCCTGTGCGGCGAACCAGTAGCGGCCGTCGGCGGCGCTGCGCACGGTGAGACGAATGTCTTCGAAGACGGGATTGATCGGACGGGTCATGGCGCCCTCCCTCGTGCATCAAACAATGGCCTGTTGAGCGCGATGAAACCATAAATTTCATTTAATATACAACAGACTGTTCAATCAAGCATGGAAGCGGAATTTAACGTCCGCGTCCATGACCGATAAAATCGAATTCGCCCAGCGCCTGCGTAGCGCCATGATTGCGGCTGGATATCCAGATCGCCCTGCCGTGCTCGAGCGCGAGTTCAATTCGCGTTACTGGGGCCGTTCCGTGACCTTCCAGGCGGTTTCCCGCTGGTTGCGTGGCGAGGCCATACCGTCTCAGGACAAATTGCAGGTTCTGGCACAGTGGCTGCGTATCGAACCGCAGGTACTGCGCTTTGGCGAGCAGGCCGGCGCTGCCGTACGCGAGCAGCGTGGCCGTTGGGAAGATCCCAAGTTCTATCAGGAGCGTGAGGTCATCGAGGCCTTTCTGGACCTGCCGGCAGCACAGCGCAAGGTGGCCCGCGAAGTGGTGATGGCCCTGGCTGTTGCAGCCAAGGCCGAGAAGAAGCCCAGCGAGCACTGAGCGTGCATCCGCCTGGCCCGGAAGGGGCCAGCCGGCGTTACTGACGCGGCGCGGTGCTGGTTTCGGCCGCTGCAGACCACAGGCGGTAGCGCACTTCGACATCCTTTGGCGCGTAGATCACCAGCGGCAGCTTGCTGTTGTAGCGCACCAGTTGCGGCTCACCGCCAACGCGTACGAATGCCTGCTTGCGGCTGCCGTCCGGGCAGGCCATCAGGGTGCTCATGGCCGGGCCGACCTGGCCCAGCTCGTAGTAGCTGTAGCCCCAGCCTTCCACGGTTTTTTCCTGCCACTGGCCGCCCAGGCGTTGCGGGTTGCAATCCACTTCCAGGGTCTTGCCGGCGATGATCTCTACCTGGTGTTCGGCTTCGTTGGCTTGCGCCGGTAGTTCGATCACATGGCGGTTATAGCCGTCGGCAGCGGCGGGGTAGGGCTTGAGCGCCTCCGGGGTTGCCGCGCAGGCCACCAGCGGCAGCGCGCAAGCGAGGGAGAGCAGTGGCAGTTTGAGTCGGTTCATGATGATTCCTTGCTGAAAGGCCTTTGGGGCCGTCCGTGATGAGTGAACCGCCTGATCGGCGGCGCAGCACTGACCTTGGTGAATAGGCCAAGTTCCTGCGCTTTTCAAGAAGTTTCAGGGCGCCTCGGTTGAGGGTTTAAGCTCGGCGGGCAAGGCTTGCTGAAGGTAATCCATGAACAGGCGCACCTTGGGCGTCAGCTCGTAGCGGTCGCGTACGCACAGGTAATAGTCCAGCGGGGCGCTGGTCGCCCGGCTGTGCGTTGGCGTGGCCGAGGAGAACAGTTCGACCAGTTCACCGCGAGCCAGATAGGGGGCGGCGACAAAGGACGCCAGTCGGGTGATGCCGCCGCCTGCCACGGCGCACTGCGCCAGGACATCGATATCGTTGCTGCTCATGCCCACTCTGACCTGGGCATCGAAATGCACGCCCTCGCGGACGAAGCCCCAGCGCAGCAGGCGTCCGTCGGTGGCGAAGCGAAACAGCAGGCAGTCGTGGTCGCGCAACTGTTCGGGTTCGCTGGGGTGTCCGGCGCGTTGCAGATAGGCCGGTGCGGCGCAGAAGCGCGTCTGCGCGGTGGCGATGCGCCTGGCCACCAGGCCCTCCTGCAACTGCTGTGCGATGTGGATGCTGATGTCCACGCCTTCCTGGACGTGATCGACCGTGGCGTCGGTGGTCAGCAGTTCGCAGCGGATACGCGGATGTTGCGCCATGAAACCGGGGAGCAGCGGCGCCAGTACATGACGACCGAACGCTGCGCTGGCAGCAATGCGTAACTGCCCGCGTGGCTCGTCCTGCAGGTCGGCGATGGCAGCGCGAGCGAGTTCCAGCTCCTGAAGCACAGCTTGCACGCGCTCGAAATACAACGAGCCCGCGTCGGTGAGTGCCAGCCTGCGGGTGGTGCGGGTGAGCAGGCGCACATTGTCCATACCCGACAGCCTGAGCGCGGTCGCCTGCGCCCAGTCCCAGCCGGGGACGCCGTCGATGGCCGCGCCGGCCTCGAAGCGCAGCGCGCCGCCGAATTCGGGCTGCTCGTCGGCAAGGATAACGCGAGCG
>CAMPIF010000342.1 GCA_946886245.1 Ectopseudomonas composti
GCAGCATCATCTGCGGGCAACAGGCGTCATGTCGTGGCAAGCGCGCGCCGACTCTTCAGTCAGCCGACTGGACTTCCAGGATTGCAACGAAGTCGGCAATACGCTGGCTGGCCTCGAGGAGCCTGTCGTCAGCGACGGTAAAGGAGATCCGTACAAACCCCTCGCCACTGGCGCCAAACGCCTGAGCATCCAGCACTGAGACGCCGGTGGCCTGGAACAGTCGCCAGGCGAAATCCATGCTCGAAAGCCCGGTGCGACGCACATCCACCAGCATGAACATCCCCGCCTCGGGTTCGCGGCAGTCCAGCAGACTGACTTTTTTTAAGCACCCCAGCACCAGATCACGCCGACGCCGATAGACCTCGCGAGCACTGCCGAGCACTTCCTCATCCAGCTCCAGCGCCTTGAGAGCGGCCTGCTGAATGAACCCGGGCAAGCCGTAAAGCATGCACAACAGCAAGTTGTCCAAATGCCTGACCAGAGGCGCCGGGGCGACTACCCAGCCCACACGCCAACCGGTCATCGCGTGACTTTTCGACAGGCTGTTGAGGATCACCGTGCGCTCGGCCATGCCAGGTAACGAGGCGATGCTCAGGTGCTCACGGTCATAGGTCAGTTGCCCATAGACCTCATCGGAGATCACCCACAGATCGTGCTTGCGGGCCACTGCGGCAACAGCCTCCAGCTCTTCGCGGCTGTAAACGTTGCCGGTGGGATTGCATGGTGTGGCCAGGGCGATACCACGGGTCTTGTCGCTGAGCGCCGCCTCCAGAGCCGCTGCGGTCAGGCGAAAACCGTCGGCCGCTGGCTGCTGAACACAGGCAATACTGGCGCCCGAGGCGTGGATGCAGGCTTCGTAAGTCAGGTACATCGGCTCGGGCACCAAGACTTCATCACCGCTGCTGAACAGGCACAGCGAGGTGGCGAACAAACCGTTCTGCGCTCCCGCCACCACGGCGACGTTCTCGGCACCGACGTCGATCCCGAGCAGACGCTCTTGCTTGGCGGCGATTGCATCGCGCAACGCCGGACGACCGAGGACGTGGGTGTAATGGGTATCGCCTTGCTCGAGCGCGGCGCTGGCGGCTGCGCAGATGCGCGCGTCAGTGGCGAAATCCGGATCCCCCACACTGAGGACGATCACGTCCTCGCCACGAGCACGGGCATCGATGGCTGCATAATGAATATCCCAGGCGCTGACGGATTCACCGCTGATGCGCTGAACGAAGGGCGAGTAACGCATGCTGTTCTCCTCGCGAGCATCACTGCCCGCGTGATCGATAAATTCAGACCTGGCGTTGGGAAACACGCCCCAGGCGTGCACACAGATGTTCGATGACAAAAGCCAGGACGATATAGATCAGCGCCACCGCCAGCAGCGGCTCATAGACCTTCAGCGTCTGCGCACGCACCAGATTGGCAGCGCCCAGCAAGTCGGTGACTGCCACGGTGGACGCCAATGCAGTGGCCTTGAGCAGCAGCACGCATTCCCCCACCAGGGTCGGGCGCACCAGTTCCAGCGCTCTGGGTAGCCAGACCCTCTGCAGGGTCAGCCGGTAACCCATGCCATAAGCCCAGGCCGCTTCCAGTTCGCCCCGGGGCACCGCTCGCAGGCCGCCACGCAGCACTTCGCCAACATAGGCGCCGACACTCAGGGTCAGGGCCAATGCCACATACCAGAAGCCGTCGCGCAGGTAGGGCCAGAGAACGCTGCCGCGAATTGGCGGATAACCGGCGAACAGACTGCCAACCCCGTAGTAGAGGATGTAGATCTGCACCAGCAACGGCGTACCGCGAAATACGCTGATGAAGAACTGCATGGGCGCACTTATCAGTGGATTGCGCGACACCCGGCCCAGGCTCACCATCACCGCCAGGACAAAACCGCAAACGCCACTCAAGACCAGCAGCTTGAGGGTGATACCCAGGCCGCGCAGCAATTCTCCGGAAAAACCGTTGAGCCAGGAAAAGTCCATACGCGCCTCCTAATGTTGCGGCAACCACCGATTGATGCGTCGCTCGAGCACACGCAACAGGCTCCCGGACACCAGGGTGATGACGAAGTAGAAGGCTGCGACCGCCAGGTAGAACACCAGATAGTGCTTGGTAGAACCGGCAGCCTGCTTGCCAACCGAAAGCAGCTCGCTGTAGCCGACGATGCTGATCAGCGCACTGTCCTTGACCAATACCAGCCACAAGTTCGACAGACCGGCCATGGCGTAAGGCAGCATGCCCGGCAGCAGAATGCGGCGCACCAGCAGCCAGCGCTCGATCCCGTAGGCTCGTGCAGCCTCGATCTGGCCGTAGGGAATGGCCTGAACCGCTCCCCGGATGATCTCTGCCGAATAGGCGCCCTGGACAATACCCAGCACCAGCACCGCTGCGATGAAACCATTGACCGTGACGCTCGAGTGCCCCATCGCGGCCATGGCCATGTTCAGCAGGTCAGTGCCTGCGTAGTACAGCAACAGGATCAGCAGCAGCTCCGGTATCGCGCGGTACAAGGTGGTGTAGACATTGGCCAGTTTCACCAGCCAGCGCGGCCCTTTGAGCTTGATCATCGCCACCGAAAAACCGATACACAGGCCAAGAACGAAGGCGCCAGCGGAAATCTGCAGGGAGGTCAGCGCGCCGTTGGCCAAAGCACCAAGCCAGCCGTCAGCAACGAACAACTGGGACAGTTCGGACAGAGTAATCATGACGTATCCAGTCAACGCCAGCGCCCCACCGCAGCGGGCCGACCGGGCGCTCCAGCTAGTGGGCGGAAATATCGATGCTGAAGTAGCGACTGCGGATCCTGTCATAGGTACCGTCAGTCTTGAGCGAAGCCAGGGCGGTGTTGATTCGCTGCTGCAGGGCACTCTCGCCCTTGCGCATGGCCACGCCAATGCCGGACCCGAACAAGGGATCGCTGGGCGCCAGGCCCTTGTCCGCCAGGCCGGCACCGGCTGCACTCTTGAGGATCGGTTCGACAGTCAGGGCATCTGCCAGCATCACGTCGATCCGCCCGCTTTGCAGGTCGGCAATCATGTCGTCCTGGGTGCTGTAGTAGCGCAAGGTCGATGTCTTGCCATAGTAGGTCTTGGCGAACGTGGCGTTGGAGGTCGAACCCTGCACGCCTATCAACTTGCCTTCGAGACCTTCGGGCGTGGTCAATAACTCCCGACTGCGGTCGGCGACCCACATGGCCGGGGTCTGATAGTAGGGCTCGGAGAAATCGATGACCTTCTGTCGCTCTTCGGTGATGCTCAGGGAGTTGAGGATGGCGTCGATCTGGTTCGATTGCAGAGCCGGGATCAAACCGTCCCACGCCACCTCCTTGAGTGGGCACTGAGCCTGCATGCGTTCGCACAGAGCCTCGATCAGCTCGGGTTCAAAGCCACTCCAGTCACCGTTACCGCTTTTCATCGAGAACGGCGGGTAGGGTTCCAGCGCGATACCGAAGACTATCTGATCAGCGGCTACGACCTGACTGGTCAGCGAACCGAGCAGAGCGCCAACGAGAAGACTCCTGAGCATGTTTTTCATGGCTTTACCCTTCTATAAATGTTGTTGTTTTCAAGGATTGAAGCGCAACGTCAGGTACGATTTTCCTGAGTCATGACGAACTGCCGACAGCGCTCGCTGACGGGATTGAGAAACAGCTGCTGTGGCGGCCCCTCCTCTTCCACCAGCCCCTGGTGGAGGAACATCACCTTGCTCGACACATCGCGGGCGAAGGCCATTTCGTGGGTCACCAGAATCATCGTGCGCCCCTCCTCGGCAATGCCTTGGATCACCTTGAGCACATCGCCCACCAACTCCGGATCCAGTGCAGACGTGGGTTCGTCCATCAGCAACACCTGAGGCCGCATGGCCAGCGCGCGTGCAATGGCCACCCGTTGCTGCTGACCGCCAGAGAGAAAAGAGGGAAAGGTGTCGCGCTTGCTGGCCAGGCCAACTTTTTCCAGCAGGAACTGCGCATGAGCAATGGCGTCCTTGCGATCCTCGCCGAGGACATGCACCGGCGCTTCCATGACGTTCTCCAGCACAGTGCGATGAGGCCACAGGTTGAAGCTCTGGAACACCATGCTCAGCTGTGTACGCAGGCGCGTTACCTGAGCCGGGTCGGCGACTTGAGGGTTGCCGGCGCGGTCCGTCCTGATACGCACTTCTTCGCCATTGATACGCAAGCTGCCGCTGTTGGGGACCTCCAGCAGGTTGATACAGCGCAGTAGCGTGCTTTTACCCGAACCGCTGGAGCCGATCAGCGACACCACCTCGCCCTCATTGGCACGCAGGGAGATGCCCTTGAGTACAGCGTGATCGCCGTAGCTCTTGTGCAGATCATCGATCGCCACCACGGGATTGATGGAGTTGGGCTGCGATTGCAAGGGTCGACCCTCTTGTTATTGTCTGGTGGCCGGGCAGCACCTGGCACGGGTTGAGCTGGAGAATTAGCCACTGAGGTGGTGGGGTCAATCGAGCTTTTTTGCCTGGATAGGGTATTTTTTTTCAGCAATCGGAGAATTTTGCAGCCACAGGCAAGGCTATTGCCTGGGTCCTTTCACGACTAAGGTGCTGCTATTCGTTTCCTTGCAGTCGAGGCAGAGTCGGTATGCGTTATCCCTCCATGACCGCGCTGCGCGCACTGGACGCAGTCGCTCGCCTGGGCAGTGTCGCCGAAGCCGCCAGTGAGCTGAACCTGACCCCGAGCGCGATCAGCCACCAGATCAAGAGTCTGGAGCAGACCCTCGGCTTTGCCCTGACCGAACGCCATGGTCGCAACATTCGCATCACCTATCAGGGCGAGCGCTATGCCCGTGACATCCACCTGCTGCTGGCCAGCATCCTCGAAGCCGGACAGCGTTCCGACGGCCAGCACATCAGTGGCCGGTTGCGCATCAGCAGCCCGCCGGGGTTTGCTACCTATTGGCTGTGCGCCCATGTCGCCGAGTTTCAGACACTCTATCCCCAGGTTGAGCTGCAACTGGTATCACCACGTACACCCAGGGATACCAGTGAAAGCAGTGTCGATCTGTTCATTGCCTATGGCATGGGCGACTGGCCCAACCAGCATGTCCAGAAGATCGTGTCACTGCGCTATTTCCCGGTGTGCAGCCCAAGCCTGGTAAATGCCATGGGCGGTTTGAACAGCCTGGACAGCCTCCGGCATGCGTTACTGCTGCACATGATCGATTACTCCGACTGGCGAGTCTGGCTGGCAGAGGCCGGGGCGCCGAACATCGAGGCTGAGCGAGGCATCATCTTTGCTGATGCCCATTTCGTGCAATCGGCCTGTAT
>CAMPIF010000343.1 GCA_946886245.1 Ectopseudomonas composti
GATCTACACCGAGCCGTTCGTGCTCACCGGCGGCGGGCCGGGCAACGCCACCACCTTCCTCAGCCAGACCCTGACGCAAATGGCCATCGGCCAGTTCGACCTGGGCCCGGCGGCGGCGTTCTCGCTGGTGTACTTCCTGATCATCCTGCTGGTGTCCTGGCTGTTCTACACCGCCATGACTCACGACGACAAAACTCGCTGAGGCCGACCATGACGCTGCGCAAACGCCTGGTACTGCTGATCTACTTTCTATTCCTGCTGGTGCCGATCTACTGGCTGCTGAACATGTCGTTCAAGAGCAACACCGAGATTCTCGGTGGGCTCAGCCTGTGGCCACAGAGTTTCACCCTGGACAACTACCGGGTGATTTTCACTGACCGCAGCTGGTACGAGGGTTACCTCAACTCGCTGTACTACGTCAGCCTCAACACCCTGATCTCGCTCAGCGTGGCGCTGCCGGCGGCTTATGCCTTCTCGCGCTATCGCTTTCTCGGCGACAAGCACCTGTTCTTCTGGCTGCTGACCAATCGCATGGCGCCGCCGGCGGTGTTCCTGCTGCCGTTCTTCCAGCTTTACTCATCAATCGGCCTGTTCGATACGCATATCGCGGTGGCGCTCGCGCACTGCCTGTTCAACGTGCCGCTGGCGGTGTGGATTCTCGAGGGCTTCATGTCCAGCGTGCCCAAGGAAATCGACGAGACGGCCTATATCGACGGCTACAGTTTCCCGACATTCTTCGTGAAGATCTTCATTCCGCTGATCCGCTCCGGCATCGGCGTCACCGCCTTCTTCTGCTTCATGTTCTCCTGGGTCGAGCTGCTGCTGGCGCGCACCCTGACCTCGGTCAACGCCAAACCCATCGCCGCGGTGATGACCCGCACCGTTTCAGCTTCCGGTATCGACTGGGGGGTACTGGCAGCCGCCGGCGTGCTGACCATCCTGCCGGGGATGCTGGTGATCTGGTTCGTTCGCAATCACGTGGCCAAGGGCTTCGCCCTGGGCCGGGTTTAAGGAGCAAAGATTATGGATTGGATGGCTTGGACTCTACCCACCGCGTTGTTCTTCGGCGCCATCGCGACGATTTTGGCGGGGATGACAGTGTGGGAACTGCGTTCTCCATGCGTTGAACGCAAAGGCTTCTTGCCGATCAGCACCACCCGTGGTGATCGGCTGTTTATCGGTCTGCTGGGAAGCGCCTACCTGCATCTGCTGGTGGTGGGCACGACCGATTGGAGTGTCTGGATAGCCTCTGTGCTGTCCTTGTTTTGGCTGTTTGCAGTGATGCGTTGGGGCTGAGCCGGGTGCCTATGGCCGTGTCCAATTTCGGCAACACGGCTATCCCGTTTCACCTCGCCTAAAACCCTGAGATGGAGGTCTCTATGCTCGACAATAACAACAAAACTCGACATAGCATGGCGTTGGCCGCCTTGCTGACGTTGTCTGGATTAAGCGGCGCAGCTTGGGCGGATGCTTATGAAGAGGCGGCAAAGAAGTGGATCGCCAATGAGTTCAGTCCCTCGACGTTGGCCGCCGAGCAGCAACTCGCGGAGCTGAAGTGGTTCATCAAGGCAGCCGAGCCGTTCCGTGGCATGGAAATCAGCGTGGCCTCGGAAACCATCGCCACCCACGAGTACGAGTCCAAGGTGCTGGCCAAGGCCTTCAGCGAAATCACCGGAATCAAGCTCAAGCACGATCTGATGCAAGAAGGCGATGTGGTTGAGAAGCTGCAAACCCAGATGCAGTCGGACAAGAACATTTATGACGGCTATATCAACGACTCGGATTTGATCGGCACCCACTTCCGTTACGGCAAGGCCGTACCGCTGACCGACATGATGGCCGGCGATGCCAAGGACTTCACCTCGCCGACCCTGGATCTGCCGGACTTTATCGGCCTGGATTTCACCACCGCGCCGGATGGCAAGTTGTATCAACTGCCCGATCAGCAGTTCGCCAACCTCTATTGGTTCCGCGCCGACTGGTTCGAACGTCCGGAGCTCAAGGCCAAGTTCAAGGAAATCTACGGTTACGAGCTGGGCGTGCCGGTCAACTGGTCGGCCTATGAGGACATCGCCGAGTTCTTCTCGGTGCATGTCAAGGAAATCGACGGTCAGCGCGTCTACGGCCACATGGACTACGGCAAGAAAGACCCGTCGCTGGGCTGGCGCTTCACCGATGCCTGGTTCTCCATGGCCGGCGGCGGCGACAAGGGCCTGCCCAACGGTCTGCCGGTGGACGAGTGGGGCATTCGTGTCGACGGTTGTCGTCCGGTGGGTTCCAGCGTTGCCCGTGGCGGCGACACCAATGGCCCGGCGGCGGTATTCGCCACGCAGAAATACGTCGACTGGATGCGCCAGTACGCGCCGCCGGAAGCGCAGGGCATGACCTTCTCCGAAGCCGGGCCGGTGCCGGCGCAGGGCGCAATCGCCCAGCAGATCTTCTGGTACACCGCCTTCACCGCCGACATGACCAAGCCCGGCCTGCCGGTGGTCAACGAAGACGGCACGCCGAAGTGGCGCATGGCGCCGTCGCCCAAGGGACCGTACTGGGAAGAGGGCATGAAGCTGGGCTATCAGGACACCGGCTCCTGGACCTTCCTCAAGTCCACCCCGGAGAAACAGCGCCTGGCCGCCTGGCTCTACGCGCAGTTCGTCACCTCCAAGACCGTGTCGCTGAAGAAGACCCTGGTCGGCCTGACGCCGATTCGTGAGTCGGACATCAACTCGCAGGCCATGACCGACGTGGCGCCCAAGCTCGGTGGTCTGGTGGAGTTCTACCGCAGCCCGGCGCGCGTGCAATGGACGCCGACCGGCACCAACGTGCCGGATTATCCGCGTCTGGCTCAGCTCTGGTGGCAATTCATCGCCGAAGCGGCCAGTGGTGACAAGACGCCGCAACAGGCGCTCGATGGCCTGGCTGCGGCGCAGGACACCATGCTCGGTCGTCTGGAGCGCTCGGGTGTGCTGGGTGAGTGCGGGCCGAAACTGAACGAGCCGCGCGATCCGCAGTACTGGTTCGACCAGCCCGGTGCGCCGAAGCCCAAGCTGGCCAACGAGAAACCCAAAGGCGAAACCATCGCCTATGACGAGTTGCTCAAGTCCTGGGAACAGTCGCGTAACTGAATCTCAGGGGCGCAGTGGCTGAAGCCCTTCGGCGAGGGGGCTTCCTTCCCTGTGGGAGCGGCTTCAGCCGCGATAAAAAACGGCACCCTAGGGTGCCGTTTTTCATTCAGCCGTACCGCTTATTTATGCAGATGCTCGGCCGCGTGCAGCGTGTTTTCCAGGAGGCCGGCGCGGGTCATCGGGCCAACGCCGCCTGGAACCGGGGTGATCCAGCCAGCGCGGGGCAGGGCGGCATCAAAGGTCACGTCGCCGACCAGCTTGCCGTCTGCCTGGCGGTTGATGCCGACGTCGATGACGATGGCGCCTGGCTTGATCCACTCACCTTTTACCAGCCCAGGCTTGCCGGCTGCGACCACGACGATATCGGCCTGGCCGACGTGGCCGGCCAGGTCCTTGGTAAAGCGGTGGGTGACGGTGACGGTGCAACCGGCCAGCAGCAGCTCCATGGCCATGGGCCGACCGACGATATTGGAGGCGCCCACTACCACGGCATGCATGCCGTACAGATCGGCACCGGTGCTTTCCAGCAGGGTCATGATGCCCTTCGGTGTGCACGGGCGCAGCAGCGGCATGCGCTGCGCCAGACGGCCGATGTTGTAGGGGTGGAAGCCATCGACATCCTTGTCCGGGCGAATGCGTTCGAGCAGCAGGGACGAGTCCAGGTTCTCCGGCAGCGGCAGCTGTACCAGGATGCCGTCGATGGCCGGGTCTTCGTTGAGTTCGTCGATCAGCGCGAGCAAGTCGGCCTGGCTGGTCTCTGCCGGCAGATCATAGGCGCGGGAAACAAAGCCGACCTCTTCGCAATCCTTGCGTTTATGTGACACATAGACCTGGGAGGCGGGATCGGTGCCGACCAGGATCACGGCCAGGCCTGGCGCACGAAGGCCTTGCTGGCGGCGTTCGGCGACACGTTGGGCAATCTGCTGGCGGAGGCTGGCGGCGATCGCCTTGCCGTCGATCAGTTGTGCGGTCATTGCGCTGGTTAACCATTAATAAGGATGAAAAAAGGACGCGCATTCTCGCATGGGCGCTCACTTGGGCAAAGGCGCCTGCCGTCGTTTTCGCGTAACTCCTTTAAATCGCTGAATTTTTTTGAAAATTTCTGTTGACGAGGTGGGGAGCCGTCTATAACATTCGCCCCGCTTCTCAGGAACAGCCACTCGCTGGGTGAGGCGGCAAGAGCCAAGCCCTGGTGGTGAGGTTGGAGCCAAAAGCTTGTAAGTCTGCGCTAGCGGATGGATAAGTGCCCGTAGCTCAGCTGGATAGAGCATCCGCCTTCTAAGCGGATGGTCGCAGGTTCGAGTCCTGCCGGGTGCGCCATTTGGCGGTCAGGCAAATCGAGTAAGCAAATGCAATATGGTGGGCGTAGCTCAGTTGGTAGAGCACAGGATTGTGGCTCCTGGTGTCGTGGGTTCGATTCCCATCGTCCACCCCATATTCCAAAACGCCAGGCCAAAAGCCTGGCGTTTTTGTTTTAAGCTGCAAAGCCACGCGGACGTGGTGGAATTGGTAGACACACCAGATTTAGGTTCTGGCGCCGCAAGGTGTGAGAGTTCGAGTCTCTCCGTCCGCACCATCTTTATATAGCCCCTCCCGACTGCCGCCTGCTTCTAGGGTGACTTCTGCACATTGACCCTCTAGAATGCTTGGCCTTGATTCGGGGCCGGTTCGAGCCGGCTTATGTCTGTGCAACGAGGAATATCCATGCAAGTTTCTGTTGAAAGCACTTCTGCTCTTGAGCGCCGCATGACTGTCGGCGTACCCGTCGAGCGCATCGAGACCGAAGTCAACAAGCGTCTGCAGCAGACTGCCCGTCGTGCCAAGGTTCCTGGCTTCCGTCCTGGCAAGGTGCCGATGAGCGTGATCCGTCAGCGCTACGAAGATACCGCTCGTCAGGAAGCACTGGGCGACCTGATCCAGGCTACCTTCTATGAAGCCGTGGTCGAGCAGAAGCTGAACCCGGCCGGTGCTCCGGCTGTAGAGCCCAAGTCCTTCGAGAAGGGCAAGGATCTGGAATACGTCGCTACCTTCGAAGTATTCCCCGAGTTTCAGGTTTCCGGTTTCGATTCCATTGCCATCGAGCGCCTGGAAGCCGATGTGGCTGACAGCGACGTCGACAACATGCTCGACATCCTGCGTAAGCAGAACACCCGC
>CAMPIF010000344.1 GCA_946886245.1 Ectopseudomonas composti
GGGCTTCGTCGCTTCGCTGACCCTGGGCGCCGGTCAGTTCTGTACCCATCCGGGCCTGCTGCTTGCCCCGCGCGGCGCGGCGCTGGATGCGTTTCTCGGCGCGGTGGCCGAACAGCTCAGGCAGTGTCCGGCACAGGTGATGCTCACGCCGGGTATCCACCAGGCATTCAGCGTCGGTGTCGAGGCGCTGGCTGCACATCCTCGGGTGACGAAGGTCGCCAGCGGCTTGTCGGGAGACGGGCCGAACCGTGGCCAGGCGCAGGTGTTCGTCACGGATGCCGACTCCTTCCTCGCCGACCCTGCTCTGCATGGCGAAGTCTTCGGCGCGGCGGCGCTGCTGGTGCAGTACGACGACGCGGCGCAGGTTCGCCGTCTGCTTGACGCGCTCGAAGGCCAGCTCACGGCCACCTTGCAACTGGACGCTGCCGACTTCGATGCGGCGCATGCCCTGTTGCCGACCCTGGAACTCAAGACCGGTCGGGTGCTGGTCAATGCCTGGCCGACAGGTGTGGAAGTGTGTGACGCCATGGTTCACGGCGGGCCGTTCCCGGCCACCTCGGATGCGCGTTCCACCTCGGTGGGTACGGCCGCCATTCGCCGCTTCCTGCGGCCGGTATGCCTGCAGGGTTTCCCGGATGGGCTGCTGCCGTTGGCCCTGCGCGAGACCAATCCGCTGGGGCTGCGGCGATTGATCGACGGCGAACGGGAGGTCTGATCGATGAGCGATCACCTGTCGGTCGATGTCGATGTGGCTGTGGTCGGCGCCGGTATCATCGGTGTCGCCTGCGCCCTGCAACTGGCGCGTCAGGGGCTGCGGGTGCAGGTCTTCGACCCGGACGGCGTGGGGCAGGGTGCCTCGTTCGGCAATGCCGGGCACCTGGCCACCGAGCAGGTGTTCCCGATTGCCGATTTCTCCATCCTCAAGCGCCTGCCCGCCATGCTCCTCGACCCCATGGGGCCGCTGCGTCTGGACTGGACCTATCTGCCGCAGGCAACGCCCTGGTTTCTGCGCCTGCTGCTCAATTTGCGGGCGGCGCCGTTCGCGCGCACCGTGGCCGGGCTGCGTGCGCTCAACGAGGCCAGTCTGAGCGCCTGGCGGCGTACCTTGCAGGCCATCGCACGACCAGAACTGTTGCGTGAGGACGGCTCGTTGCTGGCCTATGAGCACGAGCAATCGCGCCCGGCGCTGCTGGCCCTGCAGGCGCGGATGACGGCGCAGGGTGTGCCGGTCGACTACTGGGACGCGCAAGCCGTGCGTGCGGCGCTGCCCGCACTCAGCGATGGCCTGCGCGGCGGGCTGTTCTTTCCCGCCACCGGGCACTTCATCGATCCCTACCGGGTGGTGGGTGAGCTGGCCCGCGCCGCTCAAGCACTGGGCGTGGTGTTCCACCAGCGCCGGGTGGTGGACGGGCACCTGTTGCCCGACGGCGTTGCGCTGCGTTTCGATGGCGGCACGCTGCGCGCGCGCCGGGTGCTGCTGGCCTGTGGTGCCCATTCGGCGGCACTCACCGCGCGCCTCACCGGCAGGCGGGTGCCGTTGGATACCGAGCGCGGCTATCACCTGATGCTGCCCCGGGAGCAGGGGCGCTTACCCTTCGCCGTCACCTCCTTCGAGCGTCGCTTCATCATGACGCCCATGCAGGACGGCCTGCGCCTGGCAGGCACCGTGGAGTTCGCCGGGCTCAACAAGCCTGCGAACATGGCCCGTGCCTGGCAGTTGCAGCGTCTGAGCGATGGGTTGTTTCGCGATGAGCTGAACCTCGAGGGCGCCAGCCCATGGATGGGCATGCGGCCTTCGTTGCCGGATTCGCTGCCGGTCATCGATCAGGTCGAGCAGGGGCGTGTCTTGCTCGCCTTTGGCCATCAGCACCTGGGCCTGACGCAGGCCGCCATCACTGCCGAACACATTGCCGGGCTGGCTCGGGGGCAAGCGTTGCCGGAGCTTGCGGCCTATCGGTTGGGGCGTTTCGCTGGTTAGCTGACGGCGGCACGAATCGCACGATCACGGGCCGGTCGGTGCCGGCCCGATCGTGTTGAGCGCCGATAAGTCCCCACTCCCATTACTTTGCTAGACTCTCGTACGCAATGCCTGCGGCAACGCACCGCAGTGTCGCGCTGCCATCCTCTGTTTAGAGTCGCGCCCCATGAAACTGGCCCGCAAAGACCGCTCACTGACCGCCTGGGTGCTGTACTTCAGCATCCTGTTCAGTGCGTTCGTCTGCGCGATCAGCCACGGCCAGATGGCCGGCATGCAGCTCAGTGGTCTGGACGGCCAGTACTGCTCGTTCGATGGCAACTTCGGCGCCGGCGCCGACCTCGACGGCTCCGGCATCGTCGCGCCGAACCCGGCTACCGGCGCCAACTGCGCCCTGGCCAGCCTGTTCAGCGCGATCATTCTCGCCGCCTTCTTCGGCTTGCTCGGGCTGCTTGCCACCGAGCGCAACTGGCCGCTGTCCGCGCTGCATTTGCCGCGGCTCGACCGTTATCGCTGGCCTCCTGCCAACCCTCGCGCTTCTCCGTTGCTCGCCTGATCCGTCCGCCCGCTCAGGGCGTCCCTATCATGCGAATGCCTCGCCGTGTGTCCACGACTGCGGCGGGCTGGAGAAAGCTTCATGGCGTCTTCCCCCGATTGCACTGCACCTACCGGTGAGCGTGCGGCCCCGTCGTTCTACAACCTGGCCTGGCGCTGGCACTTCTATGCCGGGCTGTTCGTCATCCCGTTCATGATCCTGCTGTCGATCACCGGGATCATCTACCTGTTCAAACCGCAGCTCGACGCCTGGATGTACGCCGATCTGATGCAGGTGCCGGTCGCCGAGCAGCGCCTCAGTGCCGATCAGCAACTGGCCATCGTCCGCGAGGCCTACCCGCAGGCTGCGATCAGCCAATACCTGCCGCCCGCTGCGGCGGATCGCAGTGCGCAGTTCGTGATCGATCAGCACGGCCAGGCGTTGAACCTGTTCGTCGATCCCTACAACGGCCACCTGCTTGGCAGCCAGGATGCGCTGTGGAACCTGCAGGCTGTGGTGCGCAAGCTGCACGGTGATCTGCTGATCGGCACCGTCGGCGACCGGCTGATCGAACTGGCCGCAGGCTGGGGCATCGTGCTGGTGGTGTCCGGGATGTACCTGTGGTGGCCGCGCGGCAGCAGCGGGGCGGGCGTGCTGTGGCCACGTCTGAGCGCGCGCGGGCGCCTGTGGTGGCGCGACCTGCATGCGGTGACCGGCTTCTGGGGCAGCGCGTTGCTGCTGTTCATGCTGCTCACCGGCATGACCTGGACGGGCTACTGGGGCGCGCAGTTTGCCGGCGCCTGGAACCACTTTCCCGCCGCCATGTGGGATGACGTGCCCAGGTCCGGGCAACTGACCGGCAGCCTCAACAGCAGCCAGCAAACCGTGGCCTGGGCGGTGGAAGTCACGCCGCTGCCAGCGTCCGACCCGCATGCTGTGCATCAGGGGCATGCCGGGCATCAGCCCGCTGCTGCCTCCGCCAGCCTGCTGCAGCATGTGCTCGACAGCGCCGCCGAGCGCGGGGTCCAGCCTGGCTACAGCATCAGCCTGCCCCAGGGCGAGCGGGGCGTTTACACCGTCGCGCTGTTCGCCGACGACCCACGCAACGACGCCACGCTGCATGTCGATCAATACAGCGGTGCGGTACTCGCCGACGTGCGCTGGCAGGACTACGGCCCGGTGGCGAAAACCGTGGAAACCGGGGTGATGCTGCATGAGGGCAAGCTGTTCGGCCTGGCCAACCAGTTGCTGATGGCGGCGGTCTGCCTGCTGATCATCTTCAGCTCCGTCAGCGGCCTGGTGCTGTGGTGGAAACGCCGCCCGGCCGGACGCTTCGGTGTGCCGCCGCTGCGCCACGACCTGCCGCGCTGGAAGACCGCCATCGGCGTGATGATCGTGCTCGGTGTGATCTTCCCGCTGGTCGGCGCTTCGCTGCTGCTGGTCTTCGTTCTTGACTGGCTACTCTCGCGCTTTCGCCAACTGCGGCCATCGACCCGGCCACTGGCATGAGTGAACAGTTTGATCGTCGCAAGACGTCATAGGCTCGACCCATGATTCGATTCCAAACCAGGAGGCAACACCCCATGACCCTGAAGAAAACCCTGCTCGGCCTCACCCTGCTGCTGCCGGCGCTGTTGGTGCAGGCCCACGAGTACGATGCAGGCCAACTGCATATCGACCACCCCTGGTCGCGCGAGATGCCGCCGGTGGCGCCGACTGCTGCCGCTTATTTCGTCATCCACAACAAGGGCAGCGAAGCGGATCGCCTGCTCGCCGTGAGCACCCCGGTAGCCGGCAAGGCCGAGTTGCACGAGCACGTGCATGCCGACGGTGTGATGAAGATGCAGCAGGTGCAGGACGTGGCCATCCCCGCGGGTGGCGAGGTGAAGTTCGAACCCATGGGCTACCACGTCATGCTGTTCAACCTGAAACAACAGGGCAAGGACGGTGAGCGCTTCCCGCTGACCCTGACCTTCGAGAAGGCCGGTGCTGTCGAGGTCGAAGTTGCCGTGCAGAAAGATGCACCGGCTGGCCATGAACATGGCGACGCTCACGACCACGGCAAGCATCAGCACTGATGCTGTTCACGGCACGCAGGCGCACGCTCGCCGCCCAGCTTGGGCTGCTGGCGTTCATCCTTATCGTGCTGGCGCCCCTGGCGTCGCAACTGCGTGCCGAGCCGGCTGACTGGCGCTGGCTGAACGAGCTTGGCTGTCATGACGGTTCGGGCAGTGTGCCGGTCTCGCTCGACAGGGGCCTGCCGGTGCTGCAGGCGGATGCCTGCGGCTACTGTTCGTTGTTCTCCCACTGCCCGGCGCTGGCCGACGACAGCTTACCGGTTGCAGGGTGGCAGGGCCCACTTCATCAAACGGGCAGCGTGCAGCCGACGCAGCCGCTGCCTCGCGCTCATTTCCCACACGCGTTGTCACGCGCACCGCCGATGCGCGCCTGAAGTCACCCTTCTCATGAGGCAATGACCAAGCCTCTTCGCCAATCGACTTTTCAGGTATTCGCATGTCCGTTTCCTTCGTTTCGGGCGCTGCTTGCGTGCGCCCTCGTTTTCCCCTGTCCGTCTTGGCTGTCGCCTGCAGCCTGTGTTCCATCACGGCCCTGCAGGCTGCCGAGGCGCCTGTGCACGAACTGCCACCCAGTGTGATCACGGCGATCCAGCAACGCTCGCCGCTGACCGTGGTGGCCGACCCCAAGGACCCTCGTCAGCCGGTGCCGGCCAGCGATGCAGCCGACTACCTCAAGACCATTCCCGGT